>JAGGVB010000133.1 GCA_021158245.1 bacterium
TAAGAACAATTGTGGGGCTGGAAAAATATGTACTTTTCATTAAAAGCCGTGTCAGGTACAGCATTGTAAAGCTTTTCCCGCTTCCGGTAGCGCCAAAGTAGGTGCCGCCTTTACCATTGCCATGCGGACGCATATTTTCTTTTATGGAGTCAAACAATTTTCTTGCGGCGTAGTACTGCGGGTAACGGCAGACAATCTTTATATCCTCTTTTGAAGTATCAGGGAAAAAGATAAAGTTGCGGATAATATCAATCACACGATCCTTATTGAACATTCCCCTAACCATTGTATAAAGGGAATTGATACCTTCCTCTTCTTTAAGCTCGCTGCCGTCTGTTTTACGCCATGCATAAAAAAAATCATAGGGCGCAAACAGAGAACCAGCCCTGTTATTCACGCCGTCACTGATTACGCAAAAGGTATTGTATTTTAAAAGTTCAGGAATATCCCGGCGGTAGCGGACTGTTAGCTGTGTGTATGCATCTTTTATAGAGGTATTTTCCCTGATGGCGCTTTTAAATTCAATCACAACAAGCGGAAGGCCGTTTATATAAACAATTGCGTCCGGAATACGTTTTTCATATCCCTGAATTTCAAGCTGATTGACGATTTTATAAATATTTCTATTTGCGTTATATTCTGCCCCCTCTTTTACCGTAATTGTCGGTACTTCATCAGCACTCGGCATGCGGAAAGCTGGTAAGCTGCCAAAATCAATGAGTTGAATATAAAGGTCTTTTCTGCTTCTGTCTCCTTCCTGTCCATTGGAAGCAGACAGTTCCCGTTTAAGGAAAAAGCCATCCGAGATCAGCTTAAGGATTTCCTTATTGCTTTCATACAAGGCTGAAGCCGGATACAGTTCCAGTTTGCGGATAATGGTTTCTATTTCGTTAAGCGTAATATTGTCATCAGAATATCTATTCAGCAGGTATTGTTTCAGATCATCACGGAGCAATACCTCCGTCATCTCTTTGTGAATCTGCTCACCAGAGAGATATTGGTAACCCTCTGCTTCAAAGAGTTCTATTACAGCCTGTTCCAGTTTTGCTTCGGTGAATGAGGTGAATGCTGAATTATGAGTGCTGAATTCCGAATTGTTATTTACGTTTTTCATATTTTCATCCTTCATAACTCATAATTCTTATTTCATTCATTTAGCATTATTCTTTTGAGCTGTTTTTACAATTGAAGTCAATATTCTTACTAATTCATCTGATTCTTTTATTATTTCTTCAATCATATTATTTTCAACGATATTAGTAGCTTTTAAAAGTTTTAACCAGTAAAAAGTTTCTCTTGATTCTTTACGAGCAATTGACATCTTTGCAATAAAATCTGCTTTGCTTTGCCCTGCTTGTGCTTCTTCTGTATTTGCGCCAATAGAAGTACCTGAACGCAATAACTGATTTGCTAAAGTTTTCGATACTCTATCTTGTTTTTCTAAAAATTGGCATAATCGGATAATTCGTACAGCAAATTCAAATGTTCTATCTGTAATCTTTAATTCCGCATTCATAATTCATCCTTCATAATTCATAACCTCCCAATGTCCACGTGTTCCGCCCACTCTTTTGAGAACGCCTTTTTCTTTTAAATTATATAGATGTGACTGAACTGCCGAATTGTTTATACCAAGTTTTTCAGCTATTTCCCTATAAGCCATTTTATTATCCTGTTTGATTAAGTTTAATATTTCCTTCTGTCTGTCTGTTAATTCGATTGCACCACCTATTGCACCACTTATTGCACCACCATTTTTCTCATTGGGGTATTTTGCCGAAAACTCCACATTCAAGCCGTTGTTAAAAGAGAATACCGGCTTTATAACATCGAGTTGTCTGAAAAAACTCCGCCATCAGTTTTTGAGCCAGTCACACAGCCTCTTCTTCAAGCCGGACATCAATTTTTATATAGCCTGCCGGGGATTGGCAGATGAGGATTTGGGAGTTAGCCATTTTCATCCTCTATTTTGTATGGCAACAAGTTGTGATACTTTAATTGCAACTGGTGTATAAATATCAATATCCTGTTCTGGTGATTTTATAGAAATAACTAATGAATATCTTGTTTTATCATTATATCTATGCAAATGATGCCTCTCTCTCCACCATCCGATTTTAGGTGTAACAGCAATAAGATTTGATGATGCAAGTTCAGAAGCCGTACCCTTCCAAATATCAGAATGAATTGAACCTTTGTCTCGATTTTGGCTCCCAATAATCCAATAGTCAGAAGCGCTTGGCGTATCAGGTTTTCCATTTTCTTCATCCCGCGAGGCGATATTTATGCGTCTGACAAATTCATCTTGTGTTTCCGTGGGTGAATTTATATCAAACCTTAAAGCATGAGAAGCATAGCGGTAACGGTCTTTCCAACCAATTTCACCAGGACCTGGTTCTATAAAATAGGAAAGTGTTACCCGCATCTCTACTTCCCTTTCACCAAGCCGTTGCAACTCTTCTAATGGCCAAGGTAGCCTATAAAGGTGCATGTCCTTTGTTTTATAATCAGTCCTTTTCTTTTCAGAGTTGTATACTTTTTCAAATGGTTGTATTTCTGCTTCTGCAACAAGGGTCAAACTATTTGAAGCACAGTAAAGAGCGTTTTCCATATTCGGAATACCATATCCACAAGCTCGCAAAACATTTTTTATTTCTGTTTTCGTATCATTGCTTGTGAACTGTTTAAATAATTCATCCGGCCAATTAGCTGAGTGAACCATCAAAGCTCGAATTGTTTCAGGCCAATATTCTGGGTATGCAGATTGTATTTTCGCAGCAAAGTTTGCTGCCAATGCTGTTGCTGCACTTGTCATACTGAATGATTCAAGTAATTTCTCATGCGGTTTATAAAAAGTCGAAACAAGTTTTAAATCTTCACATTCGGTAGTAAATCCTCTTAAATCTACTGCTACATTCCCGCCTTCAAAAACCACTTCCGGTTTTATTGGCCATTTATCTTCCCAGGTAATTGACGTAGTAGAGAATGGGGATAGTTGATTTGCTTTTGCCAGTGGTGAGAATCCAGCAAGTGTAGGGTCTGTTAATTCTGCAAGTTGTGTAAATGCTCCGACTGTCAAGGCATTCCATGCTTGAGCGGGATCATGAACAGAATCTGATATTTGCGAATCCGGATAATTAGCAATTTGACTAAAATCAGTTATATTTCCGGCAGAAATGATAAGTAATTTCTGTTGAGTATTATTTATTCCAGAAGTAATTTGGTCAACTGCTCCGCTCCATGATGAAGGACGTCCTCTATCCCGTGTGTCAGATGCGGTTGTTGCCATGCAGGAAATTCGGGTTTTTTCAGGGGCTTGAATTTCTGCTAAACTGATTGCCTGAGAAGTAATATCACCCCATAATTCCGGTTCATTTTGCCCTGTTGGCGGAAGGATTTTAACTGATTCCAGTAGATGTGGTATTTGAACTGTTTCAGAACTTTCAATTTTGTTTTGTAAATCGCCATATGCAGAGAGACCAGCCATTAAAGTGCCATGCCCATTATGGTCATGAGTTCTCCATTCAGGTTTTACACTTTGGCAATTTTTGTTTGATAAAACAGGTTGAATTAACGGATGTCCATTATTAACGCCTGTATCCAATAGACAAACAACAACCTGTGTATCATTATCAACTTTAAGTCTGCCGATTAAATGATTAATCCATTCTGTTTGTTCTGCAGGGCTTTGATTTAATAAGAATTCAGCGGTATCTTTAGCTTTTCTATATTCAGCGATATCATCTGAATTTCTTGTAATATTTTCTAATTGAGATTGGGATGCTAATACAAGTTTGACTGTTCGCTCTGGAAATCTGATATAACCGGATCGGCTATTGATATTTTGCTTCTCTATCAATTCTTCAAAACGAGCAATAACTTTATCATCATCACCTCTTAACCAAACTTCACACCAGCTCGGCTCATTTGCAGGTATTAAGTTTTCATCATCTAACCAAAAAGATTTAATAAGAAGTGCTTTTCGTAGTTCTGCAATACTGTCTAAAAGGTTGGCGTTTTTAGGCTTCCCTTTCCGTGTATCTTCTTGTAAATACTTTTCTACTTTATTAAAAAATATTTTTTTCTTATTATTCGGGATATAAACTGTTGCAAAAGTGATCTGCTTCGGTTCAAGATTATCATCTTGAGTAGGTTGTTTTACCGTTCGCACATTGCATAAGCGTACACCCTTCCGTAAATCTTCCAAACTTTTTACAGCAAGCTCAAATCCGGGTGAACTTTGAAATTCTAGGTAAATTCCATTTTTTTCAGAATGAAACACAGCAAATTCATTTTCCGATTCTTCCCAGGCGGCGTTTAATTGAGTGCGGATATATTCACCATGTGCTTGTCTGTTCTGTTGCGGGAAAGAGGTCTTAGTACCGCCACCAGTCGAAGTGTAGTTTATTTTTTCACTGGGCCCAGTTAGTTTAATGTGCGGAAGTTTATCTGCCATTACTTACCTTGAAGTCCTTTGTTTGCCGTATGCCGATTTGTAAGCATTGTACACAGCTCACCGGAATTTACTTTATTCTTATTTGACAATATTGCCATTTTTATAGCATCGGTGCATGCAAGCACAATCTCTGAATGGCTTAATTCATTACTTTTTGATAGGACAGATTTCCACTCAAAACGAGTTGCTTTAAAAGTGCCAAGTGTATTTTCAATAAGCTGTTTTCGTTCTGTCTCAGTGGGGTTTTTATAATAAAGCACATCATCAAAACGGCGAAAAAGTGCTTTATCCAATAATTTTGGGTTATTAGTTGCAGCTATAACAATACTATCCGAAGTATCCTGTTCAATAAATTGCAGAAATGCATTTAATACCCGTCTCATTTCACCAACATCATTATCCATTGACCGCTCTCCGCCAATGGCATCAAATTCATCAAATAGATATACCCCAAGTTCCTTCTGCATAAGGTCAAATATCTGCCGAAGCTTTGCACTGGTTTCACCCATAAATTTTGTAACCAGACGGTCTACCTGTATTGTGTTTAATGGAAGATTTAACTCATGGGCAAGAACTCCTGCTGTCATTGTTTTACCTGTACCGGGTGA
>JAGGVB010000134.1 GCA_021158245.1 bacterium
GGGCCGAACCACCCGGGAATGAATGGCAATTTTTCTTACATTTTAACAGTTGAGGGACACACAATAAAAAGGGTTGACCCTGATCCGGGACAGCTGCACAGAGGTTTTGAAAAACTTGTTGAAAACAGGCTGTGGATGCAGAATATATCATTAATCCCAAGAATATGTGTACCTGAACCCGATATAAATGAACTTGTTTATTCAAGATGTATTGAAAAACTTATGGGAGTAGAAATCCCTGAAAGAGCAAAATACATCAGAACTATCGTACTTGAAATGGCAAGAATCAATGCCTTTCTCATGGGATTTTCAGGAATAGCCGGATCTACCGGACTATATACAGGTTCTCATTGGACACTTGCTGACAGAGATTATTTTCTTGACCTCTTTGAATGGTTAACAGGTGCCAGAGTATATCATATGTATATTATTCCCGGCGGTGTCAGAAGAGATATTCCCGAAGGTTGGATTGAAAAACTTAAAGAAACAATTAACTATCTTGAAAAACGTTTATATGAAATTGATAAATTGATCTATAACAATCCAATCATAATTAAGAGGTTAAAGGGGCTTGCCCCCATTACACAGGAAGATGCCATAAAATATGGCATTACAGGACCAAACCTAAGAGCAACAGGGATAAAATACGATACAAGAAAAGCAGTTCCTTATGCAGCATACAAATATCTCGATTTTGATATTCCTACTCAAATAGAAGGTGACGGCCTTGCAAGGGCAATACAGCGAAGAGAAGAATTCGAAATCAGTATCGATTTGATCAGACAAGCAATTAAAAAAATGCCGGAAACAGGGAAAGTTAGGCTGGATATGCCCAGCCCGTTAAAGTTCAAAGTTCCCAAAGGCGAAGTATATGTCAAAGTAGAGTCCGCACGTGGAGAGCATGGTTACTACATCGTCTCAGATGGCGGGACAAAACCTTACAGAATGGCAGTAAGAGGTGGTTCATACACGGCTGGTCTTGTATATGCACAAAAAGCACTTGTTGATATGCGTATAGAAGATGTGGCTTTATGGATGGCAACTATGGACGTTTGTGCTCCCGATTTTGACAGGTAGGAGAAAATTATGAATTATAAAGATAAAAGCGTATTTGCTCCGTTAAGTGCATTAAAATATCTCTTTCACGATCCGATTACAATCCGTTTTCCAAAAGAAGATAAGGATGTCTATCCGGATGGTAAAATAGGGGTTTCCCCCCAGTACAGAGGCATGCACACAAACGATCTGGAAAAATGCATCGGTTGCGGATCATGCTCTGAAATTTGTCCCACTGATGCAATAAGGATGGTTGATTCTGTAGATGTTGAGGAAAAAGAGGGCTCAACCAAAGAGAGGCCCGTAATAGATTACGGTAGATGCTGCTTCTGCGGTTTTTGTGTTGATGTGTGCACAACAGGCTCCCTCAATATGACAAGAGATTACATTCATGACTACATAACACCGCCAGATGCACAGAATGATAAAATGGCAGAACTTATTTCAAATGAATTTATTAGAAGGCCGGATACACAACATTCTAATAATCTCGGATGGACCACTTCCGACGAATGGTCATGGCTTGAATTGAATCGTATTGAAATGCATGCTCTTAGTGCTGAGGAGAGGGTTGACTCATTTGTTGAAATAGTTCGCGGCTACTCAAAAAAAGAAGCCATGAAAGAAGCTCAGCGCTGCGTTGCCTGCGGGCTATGTCAGGACGCATGCCCTATTCATATGGATATTCCTGAATACATCGCTGCAATATGGGAAGACGATGTAAAAGAATCAGTAAGGCAAATATACAACACCAATCCGTTAGCAGAAGTATGTGGACGTGTTTGTACACATAAATGCGAAACAGCTTGCTCAATCGGGCATAGAGGAGATCCGGTTGCAATTAGATGGCTAAAGAGATACGCAGTTGACAATCTCCCGCTTAATCAATACAAAGATGTAATAATTCATGAAGCAATAAAATCTTACAATAAAAAAATAGCAGTTGTCGGCGGAGGCCCTGCCGGACTCTCTGCTGCATATTTTCTCTCTGTTATGGGATACAAAATTACAATTTTTGAAGCCAAGGCAAAAATAGGCGGAGTAATGAGATACGGCATTCCCGCATACAGACTTCCGGATGAGGCTCTTGATAAAGATATAGATTTTATTAAATCTTTGGGTGTTGAAATTAAACCTCACACCGAAATTGGTAAAGATGTTAAATTTACAGACTTAAATAAAAATTATGATGCAGTACTTATTGCCACAGGCTTTAATAAAGGCAGAAGCACAAGAGTACCAGGGAGCGATTCAAAAGAGGTAATTCAGGGCATGGATTTCCTTGAGAAAGTAAGGGATTTCGTGCGAGGGGAGATTAAGCTCGAAGATGTTCCTTTAACTGACAACATTATTGTCATAGGCGGCGGTAATGTTGCATTTGATGTTTCAAGAAGCGCAGCAAGACTGCAGAAAAGAAAATACGGTAAAGTTAATGTAACACAAACAAGTCTTGAAACTATGGATATTATGCCGGCTGATCTGGAAGAAATTGAAGAATCACAGGAAGAGGGAGTTAAACTCATTCCAGGCCAGGGCCCAAAAGAAATTATTATTGAAAACGGGAAAGTAAAATCACTCAACCTCGTAAAATGCGAAAGCGTTTTTGATGATGACGGCAGGTTCAATCCTAAGTTTGATTTTGACACAAAATTAGTATGTGAAGCTACTCTTATTATCGAAGCAATAGGTCAGAGCCCTGATTACTCTTACATTCCTGAAGAATTCCAAAACAAAATGAAGTTTAAGAGAGGAAAAATTGAGTGTGGTGCATACGGAGAAACTGCTATTGATTGGTTATTTGTAGGCGGGGACATTAAGAACGGGCCGGACATTGTGCACGGAATTGCTGACGGCCATAATGCTGCAAAAGGAATTGATGAATACTTAAGAAAAAAGAGTAAGTAGCCTTATTGAGGCCAAAATTGTTAGGAGGGAGTGAAAAATGAAGCTAACGGAACTTTTAAAGAAAAAACAAAACACTGAAGTTTATAAGATAAATATGAATAAGACTGTTAGAGATGCTGTTGAAATGTTCAATAAGTTAAGAATAGGTTCATTAGTTGTTGAAGATGACAATTCAAAACTTCAAGGGATTGTTACAGAAAGAGACGTTCTTTACAAGTGTGACAGTTATGATGGTAATCCGAAAGATATGAAAATTTCTGATATTATGACTCCCAAAGAAGAGCTTTTTATTGCTACTAAAGACGAACGATTAAATTATGCAATGAGAGTCATGACGAATAAAAGGGTTAGGCATTTACCTGTAATAGACGAAGATCAATTGCTTGGTATTTTATCAATTGGAGACATCCTTAAGGAGGTTCTTGAGGAATCTGAGGCAGAAGTAAAAGTTCTCAGGGAGTACATTAAGAATCCATATGGAATAAATATTTAACTTTTTTAGATAGTTATAAGTTAATTAGAAGGCAGAGCTGCAAAAGGAATAGACAGATTTTTAAATAAAGACAAGTAATTAAAGTTTCTTACGATAACAAACTAAATCCGCAGAGGCAACATATGCTTCTGCGGATTTCTTTGTTGTAGATGACAGATAGGTAGTCTGATTCCATTCCCTGCAGCATGTAAGTTTGAATAATATTCTTGCTCCAATTGTTAATTTTTTGTAAATTAATACAATGGAAGAAATTAAAGAAAAAATTGAGAAATCTTTATTTCATGTATTGAGGCCCGGCAGGTACTGGGGAAATGAAATCAACGCAGTTTATAAAGATGCTGACAAAGTTGATGTCAGTTTTGTGCTGGCATTTCCCGACCTGTATGAAATAGGCATGTCTCATATCGGATTTTCGATTTTATATCATATTCTTAATAGGGAAGAGTGGATAAGCTGTGAAAGGGTTTATTCTCCCTGGACAGATATGGAAGAAGAATTGTTAAAAAAAAGCATTCCTCTATTTTCTCTTGAATCAAAGAAACCGGTAAAAGATTTTGATGTTCTTGGAATAACTCTTCAATATGAACTTCAATATACAAATGTTCTTAATATTTTAAGCCTTGCAGGCATACCTGTTTTATCTGAAGATAGAAACGGCAATCATCCTGTTGTAATTGCAGGCGGCCCGTGTGCACTTAATCCTGAACCAATGGCGGATTTTATTGATGTGTTTGTTCTTGGGGACGGAGAAGAAGTTGCAGTGGAATTGGTTCAAAAAGTCCGGGATGGAAAAAAGAATAAAAGTTCGAGAGAAACAATTCTTAGTGCGATTGCAGAAATAAAGGGTGTCTATGTACCGTCTGTTCATAAGACTAAAGTGGATTTAAAGATTACTTCACGAATTCTTGACAGGCTTCATGAAGAGTATTATCCTGAAAAGCTGATTGTTCCGCTGATTGAGGTCACGCATGACCGTTTTTCTCTTGAAGTTATGCGCGGCTGTACACGAGGGTGCAGGTTTTGTGCTGCAGGAATGGGATACAGGCCTGTAAGAGAACGTGATCCTGATGAAGCTTTCTCTCATGCACGTAAAGTGATTGAAAATACCGGATATGAAGAGATTTCCCTGTTATCACTTTCCACATCCGATTATTCAGGGCTCCCTAAACTTTTGACTCTTTTAACCGGAGGATTCAGAACTAACCCTGTGTCAGTGGCTTTTCCATCATTGCGGCCCGAAACCTTTACAGACGAAATGGCAAAGATTGCAGCAGATGTAAGAAAGACCAGCCTTACACTTGCACCGGAAGCAGGGACTCAGCGGTTAAGAGATGTAATAAATAAAAATAACAGTGAGGAAGATTTGTTAAATGCTGTGGACATAGGTTTTAAGAACGGTTTTAAACGGGTAAAGCTTTACTTTATGATAGGCCTCCCTACTGAAACAGATGATGACATTGTGGGGATATGCAGATTAGTAGGCAGGGTTGCGCAAAAAGTCAGGCAGTACGGAAGAACAGATGTAAATGTATCTATTTCTCCGTTTTCACCAAAACCCCACACTCCTTTTCAGTGGGAAGCACAGGACAGCATTGAAACTCTTAACAGAAAGATTGCTCTTCTCCGCAAGTCAATGCCTTCACGCGGCATAACACTGAAGTGGAGAGACCCGAGAGTGTCATTTCTTGAAACAGTACTCGGCCAGGGAGACAGGAATTTCGGCAGAGTAATCATGCGGGCCTGGGAAAAGGGAAGCAGATTTGATTCCTGGTCTGAAAAATTTAACAGCAATTTTAGATTATGGCAGGATGCATTTGAAGAAGAGGGTATTGATCCGGATAAATATGCAGAAGCAAGAAATACCGAAGATCCTTTACCGTGGGATCATATTGATATTGGAGTGACAAAAGATTTCCTGAAAAAAGAGAGAGAACGCTCTTTTGCTGTTGAAACAACAGATGACTGCAGAATTTCAGGGTGCAATTTTTGCGGATTAATGGCTCACCCGGTATGCAGGAACATGGAACCGAGAGAGAATTTTGTTGTATGGAACAGCCCTGATTTAAATTTTCACAGGAGAGTAAAAAAACTCAAACAGGATTTGGTTATTAAGAAAGTCCGTCTTAAATATTCCAAAGATGAAGAAGCAAGATTTACGTCCCATCTTGACACAATGCGTTTGTTTGTCAGGGCGCTGAGAAGAGGCAACATTCGAGTAGCTCATTCAAAGGGATTTCATTCTCATCCTAAAATTTCTCCGGGGCCTCCACTTGCCCTGGGTTTTACAAGCAGCGCAGAATATATTGATCTTGAAATTGAGGAGAATATCCCTGCCAAACTACAATATGTGCTGAACAATTATCTCCCTGCGGGTATAAAAGTTCTTGACATGAAACCTGTTTCTCATAAAGTAGAATCTTTGAACAGCGCTATCGAACTTGCTGTATACAGGGTAGTGTTCAGTGATTCTGCTGATTATAATAAAATTCAGAAGAATATTAATGATTTTCTTCAAAAGAATAGTTTTATTGTAACAAGGGATAAAAAGGGGAAAAGGGTTGAACTGGATATAAGATTGTTTGTTAAAGACATTTTTTTAAAAGACAATGTAATAACGCTTTATCTTAAAGCAGGAAACAGGGGGAGCGCCCGTTTAAATGAAGTTTTGTCCCCTGTTTTTAAAGACAGTAATTTTGACTTTATGGAAAGTGATATCAAAAGGACAGGATTATTTATAGAAGTAAACGGAAAAAGGGTTACACCCATGGAAGTTGTATAAATTATTAATGGATAATGATAAAATGAAAAAAATATTTATAAATGTAACATCAAGCGAAACCAGAATAGCCATTGTTGAGAATAATGACCTTGTGGAATTTTATTCCGAACAACCTGACAATGAGCGAATGGTAGGCGATATTTACAAAGGCAGTGTCACAAACATAGTAAATCCTATCCAGGCGGCATTTGTTGACATTGGCCTGAAGCAAAACGGATTTTTGCCTTTTGCAGAGGTAGGCAGAGAGTATGTTGCTCTTACTGAAACAGTAAACACTGATAAAGGTAAAGGTAAAAAAAAGTACATACCCCCTGCAAATATGGCGGCTCTTAAAAAAGGCCAGGATATTCTGGTTCAGATTACAAAAGAGCCGATTATGAGCAAGGGCGCCAGGCTTACTTCTGATATTTCAATCCCCGGAAGATTCATTGTGCTTGTACCTGGAGAAGACAGTATTGGAGTATCACGAAAGATACATGATTTTAAAGAGAAGAGAAGATTAAGAGTGCTTGCTTCCAGCATTAAGCCTAAGGGATTCGGTTTGATTATCAGAACAGTAGCAGTAGGCCAGAGTGTGCAGACGCTGCAGTCAGACCTGGACCATCTTCTCTCTGTGTGGAAGAAAATTACAAATAAATTTAAATCGGAACCTGCTCCGGAGCTGCTGCACAAAGATATGGGTATGGCTTCGAGTGTAATCAGAGATCTTTTCTCCCCTGATATTGAATCATTAGTTGTTGATTCCAGAAAACTTTACAATGAGATTAAAAAATATCTCAATTTAGTCGCACCGAGCCTTGTTTCGCGTTTGGAATACTACAAAGACAGAACACCCCTTTTTGATAAATATCACATTGAGGAAGAGATTGAAAAAAGCCTCCAGCGTAAAATATGGATGAAAAACGGCGGGCATATAATTTTTGATCAAACAGAAGCAATGAATGTAATTGATGTTAACAGCGGTAAATCAATTAAGGGGAAGGATCACGAAAAGCATGCCCTTAAAATAGATCTGGAAGCTGCAAAAACAATTGTAAAACAACTGAGGCTCAGAGATCTTGGCGGTATAGTTGTGGTGGATTTTATTGACCTTGCTGATGAAAAGAACCGGAAAAAAGTTGTATCTCAGCTGAGAAGCGGATTAAAGAAAGACAGGGCTGCGTTTGATATTCTTCCAATGAATGATTTCGGGCTTGTAGCATTTACAAGGGAGAGAATAAGGCCGAGCCTGCTGTACAGATCCAGCGAAACTTGCCCCCGTTGTAACGGGCTTGGAATGGTTCCTGCAAAAAGTACTATTATGACAAAACTGGAGCGCAAGATTCAAAATCTTAAGAATACAACTGGTGAGAGGCGCCTTGTATTAAGGGCTCATCCTGCTCTTGCATTGTACCTGAAAAAAGGAGTAAGAAGCAGAATACAGCAGCTAAAAGTAAAATATTTTGTTTCCATAAAAATAAAGTCCGATGGCAGTATAAACGAGGAAGATTTTATTTTGAATACAGTAAAAGAGGATAAGAAAAATCTGACTAAAAAAGGATTTTTGCCAATTTTTAAAAAAAGAGATCAGTAAAAAAATAATTGCTATTACGGAAAATATTTAATAAATTCCGCAATCGTTTAAGTACAGGGATGATAATGCGTTTGTGCAGTGTAAGCATTAAGGGGGAAGATTTAGCAGGAATCGGGATTGATAATGCTGTTGTTCTTGTAAGAGAGATAAACAGGTTTTTTGACATTGATCTTCCTGATACTCTCGTAGAGTTGATCAAAAAAGAGCGCATCGAGCACCTTCGAAGGGTTACGCATAATTTGATACTGAGCGATTTCCCGGGATTACCTTTATCAGATATTTCTATATCAGCTCCCTTTGTAAATTTTGGCAATGTCTGGCAGGCAGATGTAAACGGCGGGCTGCAGACCGAAAATGTGCTGCATAATAATCCTGAAGAGGCTTTATCTCCAGGCGGGAATGTTATCTTCTCTGATAAGATGAAAAATGTACATGTTGCCGGGGGAATAGGAGTTGTAATAAGAAGAAATTGTGAGAATGTAGACGAGGCAGATGTCCAGGATGTTATTTTGGGGTACACAGCTTTTCTCAAATTTACAGCTTCTTCAAATTCCAATTCCGGAGGGCGGAATCTGTACTGGAGCTTCGGGCCCTGTGTTGTTACGCACGATGAAGTTGATTTTAATGATTCCCTGCCGGTTGCTATATTTGTAAGGGAAAAAGATGAATTTTCTGTTAGAGATAATATGCTTATTCCTGCTATAAGAAAACAGGTTTCTCAGCTTTCTTTTAAAAGTACATTATCTAACGGAGATGTTGTATTAATTCCCTCAATAGGAAGTTTTAAAATAGGGAGAGGCGGCAGGGTAGTCTGTAATGTGAAAGGCGTGGGAAATCTCGAGATATCAGTAGCATAAAAATTTTACAAACAGGAAAGTATTTATTAAGATGCGTTTGAGTGCAGGCAGCAAGGGAATAATTTTCGATATAAAAAAGTACTCTATTCATGACGGGCCGGGCATAAGAACTACAATTTTTTTTAAAGGGTGCCCTTTAAGGTGCTGGTGGTGTCAGAATCCGGAAAGCCAGAATTCTGATCCGGATGTGATTGTTGAGAAAAGCTTCCAGCGTGAGTACTATACAAAATTAGCAGCAGATAAGTTTGCTGTAGGAAAAGAAGTAGATGTAAGTGCTGTTATGAGTGAGATCGAGAAGGATCTTATATTTTACGATGAATCAGGGGGCGGCGTTACTTTCTCAGGCGGTGAGCCGCTGATGCAGCCTGATTTTTTGTCTGAACTTTTACAAGAGTGCAGAAAACTGGATTTGCATACTGCAGTTGATACAACAGGTTATGCTGCTGCTGAAATAGTTGAGAAAATTGCGGATATGACAGATATTTTCCTTTATGACTTGAAAATTATAAATAATGCTCTGCATGAAAAATATACAGGTGTGCCGGTAAAACTGGTGCTTGACAATCTTTCTTTTTTGGCTGCAGAAGGGAAGAATGTCCTGATACGTATTCCGGTTATTCCCGGAATTACTGATACGGATGAGAATATTTCCGATATTATTGAATTTTTGGATTCTTTAAAAAATTTGACAGATATTGACCTTCTGCCGTTTAACCATTTTGGATTCAGCAAGTATAATCGTCTTGGAATTGAGAACAAAATGGCAGATGTAGAGCAGTTAAAAGCGGAAGATGTGGAAACTCTTAAGAAACATTTTCAAACCAGAGGTTTTAATGTCAGCATTGGGGGCTGAATTATGAACAGCAGAATTGAAAAATTACGTAAACAGAGCCTTGAGGCTAAACCCTATATTTCTTCTGAAAGAGCGAAGTTATTAACAGAATTTTATCAAGCCGGAGCTGCCGGGAAACTTGCTGCACCAATTGCAAGAGCAAGAGCTTTAGAGTATATTCTAAAAAATAAAAAGCTCTGTATAAACGATGGCGAGCTGATAGTAGGTGAGAGAGGCCCTGAACCGAAAGCCACACCTACCTACCCTGAGATTTGTATCCACAGCGAGAAAGATCTTAATATTCTGGATACACGGAAAAAGATACCCTTTACCGCAGACAAAGATACAAAGGAGCTTTTTCAGCAAAAGATTGAACCCTTCTGGAAAGGAAAATCTTTAAGGGAAAAGATTTTCCTTGAGCTGGATAAAGAGTGGATAGATGCTTATGAAGCAGGCATTTTTACCGAGTTTATGGAGCAGAGGGCTCCGGGGCACACGGTACTGGATAATAAAATTTACAGCAAGGGCTTTGCTGATTTTAAGAAAGAAATAAAAAACAGCCTTAATAACCTTGATTTTTACAATGACCCGAATGCTGTGTACAAACGTAATGAACTGAAAGCAATGCTTATTGCTGCAGATGCTCTTATAATGTTTGCAAAAAGATATTCGGATTATGCAAAAAAACTGGCAGAAAAAACCGGTGATCCCGTAAGAAAAGCTGAACTTATTGAAATATCGAGAATATGCGGCAAAGTACCGGAAAATGCTCCGGAAACATTCCATGAAGCTCTTCAGTACTACTGGTTTGTTCATCTCGGAGTAATAACAGAGCTCAACACATGGGACTCTTTTAATCCGGGGCGGCTTGACCAGCATCTGTATCCTTTTTACACAAAGGAGATTGAATCCGGTTCATTTACAAAAGAAGATGCAAAAGAGCTTCTTGAGTCATTCTGGGTCAAGTTTAACAACCAGCCCGCTCCTCCGAAAGTTGGAGTTACAGCACAGGAGAGCAACACTTATACGGATTTCTGCCTTATAAATTTAGGCGGTGTTAAGGAAGACGGTTCAGATGCTGTCAATGAACTTACATATCTGATTCTTGATGTGATTGAGGAGATGAGAATACTTCAGCCCAGCTCAATGGCTCAGATAAGCAGAAAAAATCCGGACAGGTATGT
Source organism: bacterium (assembly GCA_021158245.1). NCBI lineage: Bacteria > bacterium. The sequence goes on from JAGGVB010000134.1 coordinate 10,680, forward strand.
AAAAAGGGTTTTGAAAATTGTCAAAACCGGATTCGGCCAGCCTTCAATATTCAATACTGATGCGATTATTCAGGAGCTGCTCAGACAGGGCAAATCAATTATAGATGCCAGAAACGGAGGGGCATCAGGCTGTGTTGAAACAGGGGCATTCGGAAAAGAGAGTTACATTCTTACAGGATATTTCAATCTTGTAAAAGTTCTTGAAGTAACTCTGAATAACGGGGTTGATCCTCTGACCGGGAAAGAGATTGGCCTTAAAACAGGCGATCCCGGAAGTTTTGGAAGTTTTGAAGAATTATACAATGCATTTGAGAAACAGGTCAATTATTTCATCGATATAAAAATAAAGGGGAATGTGATTATCGAACGCATGTGGGCAGATTATCTGCCTGCTCCGTTTTTGTCAATATTAGTGGATGACTGTATTAAAAATGGTATGGATTACAACAACGGCGGCGCACGATACAATTCTTCTTACATACAGGGAGTAGGAACAGGTACAATTACAGATTCTCTTACTGCGATAAAGTATCACGTTTTTGATAAAAAAGACATGACAATGGATGAGCTTCTAACAGCAGTCAGTGCGGATTTCAAAGGATATGAGGACCTTAGAGAAGAGCTGGTTTACAATACTCCAAAGTATGGAAATGATAATGATGAAGCTGATGATAATCTGAGGTTGGTATTTGAGACATATTTCAATGCTGTTGACGGCAGGCCAAATACTAAAGGCGGGCATTTCAGAATAAATCTTCTTCCCACAACATCCCATGTCTATTTCGGTAAATTAACAGGTGCAACTACTGACGGAAGAAAGTCAGGCGTGCCTCTTTCAGAAGGGATATCTCCTGTTCAGGGAAGTGATGTAAAAGGCCCTACCGCAGTAATAAAATCCGCAGCAAAAATTGACCATTTAAGAACAGGTGGAACTCTTTTAAATCAGAAGTTCACTCCGCAGCTTCTTGAAGACGATGAAGGAATAACCAAGATGGTTCATCTTATCCGGTCATATTTCAAGATGGATGGACATCATATTCAGTTTAATGTTGTGACTGCAGAGACTCTTAAAAAAGCTAAGAAGGAGCCTGAAAAGTACAGGGACCTGATTGTCCGGGTAGCAGGTTACAGCGACTATTTTGTGGATCTTACAGAAGAACTTCAGGATGAAATAATAAGAAGAACAGAACATACGGGTTTTTAAGGTGATTTTTTTCAGATGGCCTAACTAATTTAATCTAAGATTATTGCAAAAGAAACAGATAATTATGAATTTATTTAATTTGCTATATACCATAATTGTTACCGTTATTAATGGTATATGGGTAGTATATAAATTTAAACAACGTAATGAATTGGCATCATTAAATGTTAAGATTGATAAAATTGAATTAATGGAGGATTTCAATTTAGGAAAGAAATATTTACTTATCGAGATAATTTTACAAAATCGTGGAAAAAGAGAAGTAAGATTATTCTATGATTATGTTGCGAAAAAAGAGTGTAAAAAAAAGTATGAAGAATTAAATAAACGTTATAAGGCAGAATTAAAAGTTTACAAGATAACATCTAAAGAGGAAAAAGAAATAATATACAAAAAAACAGGATTAGATTTTGATGATAAAAAAAGAACTGGAAGGTTGAGAACAGGTGTTGAGTTTAGGACTCCTTATTTGGTTCCAATAAATAAACCTGGGATATATTATTGTGAATTTACTATTGATGTTGATATGAAAAGTTACTATAATGGGAAAGATTTTAAAGATAAACCCATTAAGCAATGGATTGACTCCAGATATGAAAATATTAACTTTACAATAAATAATGTTTAACTATACCACTGTATAAGAAGGAGATGTTATGTTTTCAAAAAGTACCTATATTGAACGCAGAAATATTTTGAAACGTACCCTTGATTCCGGCATCCTGTTTTTCCCCGGTAATGGAGAGAGCCCGATGAATTATGCGGATAATACCTATCATTTCCGGCAGGACAGTACATTTCTCTACTACTGGGGAATTGA
>JAGGVB010000135.1 GCA_021158245.1 bacterium
TTTGCTATTGCGGTGGTAGCTTTATATAAAAATCGTAAAAAGAAGCTGTTTAATTTTGTTGCTCAATTTAATACACAGCTTGGTTCAGGTGATTATACCTTGATAATTGATAAAAATAAGAAAATAAAATTTATTGGAAGGGATTGGGCAAATATTCTACAAATAGAACACTACTCTGCCTTGGGTAGGGACATGAATAAAATTTTATTGCCTAATACAGTCAAGCCTGTTTTAGAAGTAGTTAACGAGCTGATGGATACTAAAAAAAGAAGAAAAACGGTTGCTTTAAGAAATAAACCAGAAGGCTTCCAGAACCAGTATCTGGTTATAATGAAATTTTTAAGGGATTTAGATTTCTATGCTTTTGCTATTATTGACAAATCCGATGAGGAGTATATAAAAAAAGTAAGATATTGGGCTGTTATTGCACAGGATCTTGCCCATGGAATAAAGACAGTACTGGCTTCAATTGATATGGATATTAATAATCAGTGTGATTTGTTTCAGGAAAAGTATAATAAAGATGATGCAGATATGCTCAAGTATTTTAACTCAATCAAGGGGCAGCTTGACAGATTGAAGAGAATGAGTGATGGATTTATGAGGTTTGTAAATTTTAAAAAATCTGAGTTAAAACCTGTGGATGTAAATAAAAAGGTAAGTGAGATTTTGCTGAATCTGCATAGTTCGTTTTCATCATTTATTAATATTGAGTGGGATCTGGATAAGTCAAACCCAAAAGCTTTGATTGATGAGCGCCAGTTTGAGACAGCATTGACAAATGTTTTTGTTAATGCTGTTGAGAGTATTGAAACAGAAGGTACTATCCGTGTTTGCACAAGAAAGGTTCACGCTTTCAGCTCTTCAGGGAAAAATAATTATGAAGACGGATGTGTTGAAATTATTATACATGATACGGGTAAAGGCATAGCTCCGGTATATCTCGACAAAATTACACAACCCTATTTTACTCAAAAGGATTCCGGAACAGGGCTTGGGCTTGCTCTTGTTAAACGGATTATTGAAAGCCATGAAGGAGAACTCCGCATTAACAGCCAGCCAGGAATAGGTACATCTGTCAGCATGCGTTTTAAAAGCTATAATAATGGTTTATGATTGCTGGCACATAAATTGCTATAGAGTAATTACAATAGAAATCACTATATCTGAAATTTTGAGAAAAAATTATGACATCCAGGCAAAAAATATTATTAGTGGATGATGATCCTTCATTCAGAAAAAGATTATGTGATATGATTCGATCCTGGGGGTATGAAGTTATAGAAGCAGACCTCGGAGAAAAGGCTGTCGAACTTTTTAATATCAACAGGGATACTGACGTAGTTCTGCTGGATTTAAGGCTTCCTGATATGTCAGGGATGGATGCTGCAAGACAGATGATAGAAGAACGCCCTGTTGCGCCTGTTATTCTGATAACAGCTTACGGCGAAATTCCTGATGCTGTAAGAGCAATAAAAATAGGGGTGTATGATTTTGTTGAGAAACCAATTAACAAAAAGGAATTTGAATTAACTTTACGTAATGCTGTTTCATCAAGCTTAAATGCCCAGGAGCTCCAGAGGTATAAAGAGGAGTCTTTGTCCGAATATAAAATGATCGGGCAGTCGGAGGCTATACGGAAAGTCTATTATTTAATTGACAAAGTAGCAGAATCTAACTGTAATGTTCTGATTACCGGAGTGACAGGAGTGGGCAAAGAATTAGTTGCACATGCAATCCACAATAAGAGTAATCGTAAACATAGAAAATTAATAAAGATAGATTGTTCCTGTATACCGGAAACTTTAATTGAAAGTGAGCTTTTTGGCTCTGAGAGAGGAGCATATACCAGTTCTGTAGGATTAAAAAAAGGGAAATTGGAGCTTGCTGATAAAAGCACTCTTTTCCTTGATGAACTTGGAAATTTAAGTAAAGGTGTCCAGGCAAAATTATTGCATTTTCTTGACAGCGGTATTATTACAAGAGTTGGCGGTGTTAAAGATATAAAGATTGATGCGCGTGTTGTTGTAGCAACAAATACAAATCTTGAGCAGGCGATTGAAAATAAAAAATTCAGGAGTGATCTTTACTACAGGATAAAAACTGTTGAAATAAAAGTGCCTACACTATGGGAGAGAAGAGAAGATATCCCTCTTTTGCTTGATTATTTTATTGAATATTTCTCAGGGAAAAAGGGCAGTGCAAAACCGATGTTTACACCTGCAGTACAGCAATTTTTAAAAACATATGACTGGCCTGGAAATGTAAGGGAATTGAAAAATCTTGCAGAATATACCTGCAGTTTATATTCGGGGCAGTTAGTTGATATTAAAAATATTAAACCCAGTCTGCAAGGCCAGGATACTTCAAAGAATATAAAAACTCAAAATCTCAAAGAAGCAACTTTGCAATTTCAGAGAGAACATATTTTGGAAGCGCTTGATAAAACAGGTAAAAATATAACAAAAACTGCAAATCTGCTTGAAGTAGACAGGACGAATCTGTATAGAAAAATGAGAACACTTGGAATAAGGTAGTAGTCATTTTTACAACATTACTGTATGATATTTAATACATAGAGATGTTGTTTTGCCCTTCAAAAGACATTTCCTGTTTATCGAAAATTAATTATTAATCTCACATTTATACTCATATCAAATATCTTAAAAGTGTAGTCAATTCTGCAAAAACCTGTTGCAAAATAACACAATGTAAGTGATTGATTTTATTAAACCGGCCATTCTCGTGTTATACTTTTGTATAACTACTGCCATTGTTGAAGTCTTCATGGTTTCTTTTATTTAACACTTTAACTGATTGGAAAAATTGAAGATATGTCCAATGAGGGGTGTTTGGTATGGTTGTTGGATATATTTAAGTGTATTCACTACTATATTTAATCAAGGAAGAATATTATATAATTTTATGTTGAACAAAACCGCTTCGCGGCAGTAAAGAAAGTAGTTTTTTGACAATTTCGTAGTAACCTTGAGAAAATGAGTTTTTTCTATTGCCTTTGGATATATTAATTAACCAAAGGAGAGCGTTATGGAAAAGAAAAGATAATGAGCCTTGATGCTTTTGAGTTTACTCCGTAAAATAATAAATTTATAATTATATGAACGAAGTATATATTTTACTATCTCATGGGGTGAATCAGACCTTTTTTACCTAAAGGATTTTTCAAGGTACGATACTATGTAATACTGGCCAGCCGTAATTTAAACGCAAAATTAAAGATAGCCTAGGAGCTGTTAAATGTATGTTTAAAAAAGTCAGTTGAAAAGCTGATCTGGAAGGAACTGTTTTTCAAGCTTACGGGCAGAGACATAAGTTTATGCCCTGTGTGCGGGAAAGGCCGGATGAAGATGGTGCATTGAGTCATTCGCCACCGTAGGAACGGAAATAAAATGAGAATGATTAAGATTTACGATTGGAAAATTATCAACAGACTATGGGGAACAGGGAAAGTGCGTCTTTTTCTTGATAAAAATAGAAAATAATTTGTAAAATATAAGATAAAAGTTTGAATATTATGTATAGTAATAGAATTACAGGGGAAAAAGTATATGAAACTGCTATTGGGTGTAATATGAGCAAA
>JAGGVB010000136.1 GCA_021158245.1 bacterium
CTTGAAAACGGACGTACGGTTTATCTTCTCGCAGAAGGGCGGCTCATCAATCTGGCAGCAGCAGAAGGGCATCCAGCAAGTGTGATGGACATGAGTTTTTCAACTCAGGCATTGATGGCAGAGTGGGTTGTTCAGGAAAAGGATAATCTTGAACCCAAAGTTTACGATGTTCCGGAAAAGATAGAGAACTGGGTTGCAGCTTTAAAATTGGAATCTATGGGAATAAAGATTGATGAACTTACTGAAGAGCAGAAAGAGTACCTCGCTTCATGGAAGATTGGTACCTGATATTTTTGTACGGAAACGATTCAAACAATAAATCAATAAAGGCCCATGGGGACAATGTACCCGCGGGCCTTTGTAAATATTTAATTGTAAATAAGTTGCAGAGGGATGAGCAGTGAAGATAATACCCGTTGCCGCGGATTCCATGGGTGTCCGGTCTATGGCCACTTTTATTGAGGCTGGCGGTATTAAAATATTGATAGATCCCGGGGCTGCACTTGGCCCCGAGCGCTTCGGCCTGCCTCCTCATCCTGTTGAAAAGTGGATGCTTAAGAAATTCATTGACAGAATTAAATTGTACATACGCATTGCAGATATTGTTATAATTACAAATTATCATCCCGAACATTTTTATGATATCTCATATGAAATGTACAGAGGGAAAAAGATATTTTTAAAGAATCCAAACAGCCGGATTCCTGCTCATCAGAGGAACAGAGCCTTCGGATTTATAAATTCAGCGAAGAAGCTTTCATATCAGGCTGTTTATGCTGATAACGGGGAAGTAAAAATCAAAGATGTAGTGCTGAAGTTTTCGCCGTCGTTTTATTCAAATAAAGAAAAGACTGATTCCTGCGTTATGCTTGAACTGGAAGAGAATGAGAAAAAATTTCTTTTTTCATCCTGCGTTAACGGATTTATTGATGAAAATAGTTTGACATTTGCGGTAAACAGCAAGCCTGATATATTGTATCTTGACGGACCTGATGTATCATCATTGAATAATGCAAAGCAGGAAGCAATAGTAAAAGCCAGGATTAAAGAGATTGGTATGATGGTAACAGAAACTCCTGTAACTTCTCTTATAATAGATCACCACATAAAGAGAAGTACAGAGTGGGCTGATTATATAACGGATATTTCTGCGATAGCTTCGGGTAGAAATGTCGAGATTACCAGTGCTGCTTTGCTCAGAGGAGAAGATGAGAAACTTCTTGAGGCAAGAAGGAAGTTTCTTTATGCATCAGATAAAAATCATCAGCAAAAGCTGTTTTGAGTAGTTTACTTTTTTATCCACAAATTACACTAATTTACACGAATAAATTTAGAGATAATTTATTTTTATCTTTTGAACACAAGCTATAAGATTTTAGTAAAATCCTGGCCGGCCATTTTTTGAAAGATTGTAATTGAATTGCTTTTCTCAACTTGAATCTGATGCCCGTCAAATAGTATCCGGCCTTCAAATTTGCTACCGGGTGCTGATGGAGACACCAGAATAAGAGTACTGTCTCTTTTAAAAATTATTGTGCCAATACATGACTCAGGAAAGATTACGGCAGGTTTTATCGAAGTGGATAGGATTTCCTGAATGTGATTTTCTCCAATTGTAAAGCAGATAGAGAATTTTTTTGGTACTTTTTTGCCAGTTGTTGAGTATTTTGGTGCACTGTTTCCAAATAGAAGAGGGTGTTTATAATCGTCTATTCGGGAAAGAATATGAAAAATTTCAGAATCGACAATCTCTGCGTAAGGTGCTATTACAGCTTTATAGGTTCTATACCCAAGCCTTATTCCTCTGTCCGATACTTCCGCATTTGTTAACATATGGGGAGATATTACATCCATCTGGATGTGCGAAAGTGTTAGATCTTTTATAAGTCTTAGTGTTTCATCCAGAATGTAGTTTCTGTATTCCTCGTTGATATTCATCATTGTATAGGATGGAAAAAGAAACAGAGTATCTGCAAAAGGTGCTGTTCTTTTGGTGATCCTGTCCACTTCTGATGTTTTTTTATTTATTCTGAAAAAGTCTTCCGGATTGTCGGATGATAGTATCAATTCGAGAGAAAAGAGAGATGCAGTATCTGCAATAAAATTCAAGCTCTCTCTGTTATTATTGATGCCTGAAATTTCAATTGCACCGCTGCCCGATTCTGAAAAGACCGCAAGGCTTTTACTAATTACCATACCAGATAAAATATCCGGTTCCCCATTGTTCCTTGCGTTAAGATCCAGGTGTGTTAAATGCTCCGATACAATATCGTTGTTAATCCAGGGGTCAAATACAGGGCATCTTTTTACGTCAGATCCCGCACCTCTTGATACGGAATACATTGATATGAGATTAAAATCAGGGAAAAAAGCATGCATTGTAGAAGCAAAATCTTTTTTGGAAGCTTTTATCAAATTATTCAGATGCGTATAAAAGTCAGTCCTTACTTTTATATGGGAATTATCTGACATAGGAAGCAACAGGGCAAAAAGAAAATTTTTTAGATCATATCCGTATTCAGCTTTAAAGTTGTTGTAAATTGACAGGCTTACAGGAAGCATGTCTCCTATCATTCCGTATGATGTTTCGTCCGATCCCCAGATCATTCCGTCAAGATTAGTACAAGCATCAAAAATGTTGCCTGCAAAAGAGTATACAAGATCGTTGCTTTCTCTGCCTGCAAAATCAAAAAGATTTGTATCAAACCTCGGGAATGCCATTACATAATAGTTTCCACCGTTGTTTTCTGTAGTATCTCCTGAGATTTCAATTACACCGTCTGCAATGTTGGTTATGGAATATGAGAGAGCTGTTATGTCTTCAACAGAGTCCGGGGCAATAATGTCATTTTCAGCGCGAAAAAGGAAGACCCGTTCCACTCCGGATGGAGAAAAAAGCACAGCTCTCTCCTGCAAGTGTGAGCATAAATACTTTTCTGAAAAGGGAATTGAGATAAAAAAATGGCCTTCTTCCACTTTTGCTACGTTACTGAATTTAGCGGTTTTTTCCTTGTCAGTATTTCTGTGAATAATAAGGCATTGAGTACGTTCTTCTGTTTTTGAAATAAAAAAACGGGATGATTGTCTCGGGTCTGCCATTACTATAAATTCAAGATTCCTCTTTTTTGCGTACTGGCTTGTTTTGGAAAGAGCTCTTAATACCTTGTTATCAGTGAATTTGTATCTCGAAATACCCTGGCAGACAAGAATACCTGAGAATCCGCATTTTGCAATTTTTTCAACCTGTAAACGAAGAGTATTATACAGGTCAACTTCGCGGTCTTCCCATTTCCATAAGAATATGTTGTTATGTACTTCCATTATAACCTTTGTTAAGATTATTTATACATGATTTTATCTTACACTCCATCCGGCAATCCGAAAGTTAAATTCATAGCTTAAGGCGTTACTCCAGTCGGAATCGTAAACTGATTTGTATCTTGTGCCGTAGACAGGGCCTGCAGCTTTACCGTATGTATAAAACCAGTTAATAATCGGGCTCCCTGTAAAAGCGAGGCTGATCCAGTACTGTCCCGGAGGCAGGAGCGGTTTGTCTGATGAAAAATCAAAATCAACCCAATCATAGCCCTTTTGAGTCCTGATTGAGCCGATATCTTTTAGCTTGCTGGCGCTTATGAGTTTGCCGGGTTTATTGTTGTCATCTGCAAAAAGCTCCAGCCAAATCTGGCCGCTGCCTCCGAATTTATGTATTGCAATTCCTGCTTTTACAAGCTTTAAAGGTTTGTTAACAATAAATATCTGCGCGTACTGGGTGAGTTTTGTAGTTACGTACTCTGCACTTTCAACAATAAAATTTCTCTTTAAAACGAATTTTTCATTCCCTTCGTCTTCCTGATTTCTTGCCTGGCTGAAATCAATGTTTCTAGGGAATTGAGTGTTGCCGAATAATGTAGGTTTATCATACTGAAGTTTCTTCAATACCGGCGGTTTGACAGGCCTTGGTTTAATTACAGGAGGAAGAATGACAGGTTTGAATACAGCTTCAATTCTTGGGCAGAGAAGCATATTTTTCGGCCCGTAATTTTGTTTTGTCATTGAGAGCTTTACAGAGTCAGCTGCAAATGAGGCTTCTATTGATTCAATAAATTTGGGCATTCTGTTCACGCCTTTTGATTGAACCCATCGTACCAGGCCGTCGTTTATTGTCTCTTTGTTGTCAATTCCTATTTCTATGCGGATAAATCTGTTTGATACAAAGAGCTCTGTCTGCTGTGGGTCAAAAGGTATCCAGCCGAGATCAGAAAACAGAACCTCTATCCATGAGTGCCTGCCCTGTCCCATTTTAAATGTATAAGCCCCGCTTTTTGTTTTTATTGAATAGGGCTTTTTTAAAGTTACACCGTTGACAATCCTTACAGGAATGCCGACACTTCTCATAAGTGCTGCTGCAATATGAGAGTAGTTCTGGCAGTTGCCTTTTTTGTTATTGAAAGAGTATAGAGCATCATATTTTTCAGGAGGAGTTACATAGTGCATGTTATCTACAACCCACGATAAGATGCGCTGTACAGCGTCAAACTGGCTCTTGACACCTTTAACAAGTTTGATTGCTTTTGCTTTAATAAGAGGAGAATCTGACTGCACAAGTTCCGTAGGTTTAAGATAATCTTTTGAATCTGCAGGTATGTTTGACGGATGGAACGCAGCTGATGATTCAAGTTTATCAAGTTTGGTTTCCGTAACTGCGTTAAAGGAAGTGTTAACAGAGATGTTGCTTTCCGGCCGGATCCATTCTGCTAAAATGATTCTATTGCCTCTTTTATCAATTCTGGATTCTTTTTTTACAGGTTCCGGCGTAAAGGTAAGATGAAAATTGCTAATCTTCTGATTATAAGTGGGTGATATGAAGGTTTGAGGTATAACAAAACTTAATGATACTTTTTTTGTTCCTGGTACAGGCTGGAATTCCTGAACAAGAGAATATAGAATGCGGGATTCCTGGCCTCCGTTTATTAGGTAGTTCTCACCCCTTGAGAGCGAATATGCAGCAAGAATTAACAGAACTGCAGTCATGCGTTTCATATTCTTATCCTCCTGTAAAAGAATAAAGGTTATGAGTTTTCTCGCTGTTCACGGTAAATTATTATAATGGAAAAGGAGTAAGACTTTCATAACCTGTTTTTGTTACAACAAGTGTCTGCTCAAACTGTGCTGAAAGAGACCCGTCAATTGTAACTGCTGTCCAGCCGTCTTCAAGAATTCTGAGGCTGCTTTTACCTGTGTTTATCATAGGTTCAATAGTAAAAACCATGTTTTCAATAAGAGGCACACCACGCCCTCTCTGCCCTGTATGAGCAACCTGGGGAGGCTCGTGGAAATTAATACCTACACCGTGCCCTACAAAGTCCCGGACAACAGAGCATCCGTTTGATTCTGCAAAAGTCTGGATTGCCCAGCCTATATCTCCCAATGTATTCCCAGGTTTAACCATATTCATCCCGCGTTTAAGAGACTTTTTTGCTACAGAAACAATTTTTTTAGCGTCATCTGATGGCGTTCCAACGAAAAAAGTTTTGCTTGCATCTGCGTAAAAACCGTCCAGTATTGATGTTATATCAACATTAATGATGTCTCCGTCTTTTAGGATGTAGCTGCCCGGTATGCCGTGGCATATAACATCATTAACAGACGTGCAGACACTTTTGGGAAAACCCTTATAGTTAAGAGGAGCTGGTATAGCATTATTTTCAATTGTGTATTCATGGACGATTTTATTGATATATTCGGTCGTTATTCCGGGCTTTATCTCTTTCTCAACAAGATTGAGTGTATCTACAACAAGTCTTCCTGCCCTGCGTATTCCTTCTATCTCTTCTGCAGTTTTAATTATTATATTCTGGCGGTAATATCTGGTTTGTTTCATCTTTTTCTCCGTTTTTTCCTTCAGCATACAGCAGTTTTTATATTTTTTCCCGCTGCCGCAGGGGCAGGGGTCGTTTCTACCGATTTTGTTCAATTATATTCTCCAACAGTACATAAATATTAAGAGGTCTAATGTATGAAAAGTTTTTTTAAAAATCAACAGAGCGCAGCTTCTCAATTTTTTTTATCATTTTTTGATAGTGTGGCCCTTTCCAAAATACTCTGCCGCATCCGGTGCATTGCTGGAAAGTATTATAAAACAGCCTGGTTTTTTCCTGTAAAATATCTTCAATTTCAATTTTTTCCACAGGTACAATTTTACTGTTGCAAATTATACACCTTGTAAACGGATCAATTGATGATTTCAGGTCAAATCTTTTAATTATCTCTTTTATCTGCTCATCAGGTATTGTAGATCTTACCCAATACCCGTGTGTCACAGGTTTTAATTTCAGAAGGGCTCTGTCTTTTGTCAGGATTATTCGGTTCTGTTTTAAAGAGATATTTACAATCTCATGACTGTTAAATACCGGATCAAAAAGGGTATCAAATCCCAGCATTCGGAGCATTTTTGCAAGTTTCCCCAGTTGTATGTCAAGGATAAAGAGTGTTGTTCGTAAAGGAGAAGGCCTGAGCTTTAAAATTGGAGAAATATCCATTGATTCGAATCTCGGATATACTGCAATCCGGTCGCTGTCATTTAACTGATATGAAAAGTCAACGGAATTCCCGTTTACAATTATCAGGTCAATCTCAGGATGAGGAATTCCCATTGCCTCAACTGCATCTTTTACAGAAGGATTTCCCTTAAAAAAATATTCAATATTTTTTTTCTTTTTATCCGGCGGTAAAAAATCGTTCAGCTCTTCATAAAAACGGAAGGCAGCTTTGTTAATTTCGTTTTTTTTGGTATTTTTGTTGGTCATTAAGCACCCTGAATATAATTTCATAAGCAGGTGTTTAAGTTTATAATTTTTTCCATTAAAGTGCAAGGGATTTGCAACAAAAAAATGGACACAAAGTTAAGTTTAAGCACCATTTTTCATTTCCATAAATTGTGCTGGTGAATTGTTCTCCTGATATGAATGTTTTCTTATCCGGTTATAGAATGATAAATATCGACTGACGA
>JAGGVB010000137.1 GCA_021158245.1 bacterium
AAATCGTATCGGATCCGTCATTTGTAAGCTGTTTTTCCAATCCTGTTTCCATATTCACAACATAGAGATTATGGCTTCTTGTAAATGCGATGTATTTGAAGTCAGGTGAAAATGTGGGGTTTTTAACAGGTGCTTTGAATGCTGTAAGCTGGCGTAAGGTTCTATTTTTCCTGTTAATGTAAAAGATATTCCCCTTGTGCAGAATAATTGCTGCGGAAAAGTCTTTATTCCAATGTGCTCTGTTTAATGATAAATATTCAGGCAGGTTCAATTCTTCTGCGCAGGTTTTTGTGTCAAAAAAGATATTCTCTTTTCCTGTAACTGCATCAACAAGAATGTATTGGGTGGAGCTTTTTTCAAATGATTTTTTTAAAAATTTGTCTTTACCGTACCATCTCAGGTTAGGTAAGCTTTCCATGATTTTGGGTTCAGCCCATTTGTATGCCTGGCCGTATGTAATATGTTTTTTCTGAGCTGAAGCGGGCAGGGTAATCAATAGGCAAATGGCCAGGGCTGCTGCAGGTTTAAAAATATTGGTTTTCATTTTCTCTCCTTCGGTGATATTTACAATAATGCCTATAATCATGTCACCCCTTCGGGGTTTTAATTGTCGGGTCATTATCCTGCTACAATAATGCCACCTCTTCGGGGTTTGGTTGTTTTGATATGATTATATACTTACCATTTCATACGGATTTCATCTGAAATGTTTTCAATATTTATTGATTTAACTGCAGAATTTTTGTTCCGGGCCAATGTTGAAATTCTATTATTGATATTGACCTTGTCAATGTTTGTAAAATTATGAAGTATTAATTTTATAATTTTAAACACGGGCCTGTATTTTCCTGTGGTTTTTGTTATTAAAAATATTTTGTTCCCGGGGTCAAAAATCATGTCACGTTTATAAAATTTCCCTTTTCTGTAATCAAGTGTCTTCCCGTCATCATCGTAAAATGTAAAGGCTGTTTTTACATCTCCCATATATATGTGCAAAAACAGGGTGTCTCCGGGAGTTTCATCAGTGTGCTGTACTATCTTCTGCATCGGAATTATAGAACCCCCTTTTGCGAAAACAGGAAGTTCGGGCAAGTCAGATTTAACTTTTTGAGTACAGGGCCCGGTAAATGTCTGCGTTTCATCATCAACACGGAACCATTTCCCTTCTGGAAAGTAAACATCAACTGTTTTTTGGCTGCTCTTTTCAGGGCACACTAATAGAAAGGGGCCGAAAAGGTATTGATACTGAAAACGGTGATCATATATATTTTCATCAAAAGGATATAAGATGCTCAGGCTCCTGCTTACAGGCATACCTGTGTGCACAGCTTCATAAAATGCAGAGTAGATATAGGGCATAAGCTCGTATCGCTTATTAATGTATCTGCGTGAAAGAGATTCAGCCCGCTCGCCGAAGATCCACGGCTCCTGATGAAGGGAATTTATCTCAGTATGGTTTCTGAAAAAGGGAGTGTACACACCAATTGAAAGCCACCTTAGAAAAAGTTCCTTTGAAGGAGTGCCTGCGAATCCTCCTATATCGGGCCCTGTGAAGGGAATACCGGACAGGCCCATGCTGTTTACAAGGAGCACTCCTGCCATCATGTGGTCTTCGGTTGCAACATTATCTCCTGTCCACACAGCAGAATAGCGCTGTATCCCTGCAAAAGCGGAGCGTGTAAGGCAGAAGGTACGTTTGTTCTGCAGAAGTTTTTTTGTTCCTTCAAATGTGGCTTTTGTCATCAGCATTCCGTAAACATTGTGCATTTTATCCATACTGCCTGCCCTGCCTTTTACAATCTCAGGGAAGGACTGGCCCCATACAGATGGTTCGTTCATGTCATTCCAGAATCCTTCCACTCCGGGATTAATAAGAGCTGAGAAGTGGTTTCCCCACCACGATCCTGCTTCAGGATTTGTAAAATCGGGGAAATGGCATTTACCCGGCCATACCGAACCAGTATAAAAATCGGAATCAGGATAGGTTAAGAAAAATCTGTTTTTTACTCCTTCGTTGTACGCACTGTATTTTGGGTCAATCTTAATTCCGGGGTCAACAATTGTAACAACATGGAATCCCAGTCTGTTCAGCTCCGAGATCATTTTTTTCGGATCAGGAAACCGCTTTTTGTCCCACGTAAAGATTTTATATCCGTCCATGTAATGGATGTCAAGGTATATCACATCTGCAGGTATTCTCTTCTGTCTGAAAGTCTTTGCTATTCTCAACACTTCCGAATCAGGATAGTAACTCCATCTGCACTGCTGGTATCCTAAAATCCATCTCGGAACCATTTCCATTCTTCCAGTAAGCCATGTATAATCTCTTATTATATCTTTTATTGATTGAGCGCCAAAAAAGTAGTAGTCCATGTCTCCGTTTGCTGCTGAGAAAGAGTAGAATTTGTTGTCTGTTGATGCCCCGAAATCGAACCGGGTTTTATATGTGTTATCAAGAAAAATTCCGTAAACAAGGGAGTCGTGAATCCCGATAAAAAAGGGTATGCTCGCGTAAAGAGGATCAGAATTGATGTCATAAGCATAATGGTCTGTGTTCCAGTTAACATAGGTCCTTCCTCTGCGGTTAAGGGGGCCTGTTTTTTCGCCGAGGCCGATAAATTTTTCATCGTAAAACAGTTTTTTATGGCAGGTTGTTTTTGTACCCTGTCTGATGGTTCCGATAGGGCTGTAATCAGAATTGATGAGTCTGTTGTCTTTTAAGAAAAATTTAATTCTGAAGGGAGATTTGGAAATTTTTATATTCAGTTTTTCTGTGCTGAGAAAAAGTGTATCTTTTTTGTCTGTTACAGAAGTGAAATATCCTTCCGGTTTTTGGATAACTGAAAAGGGATTTATATTTTGTCCTGCTTTTTCTGACATAGTTATTCTTATAATGTCAGATTTATAAGCTGTGATTTTAACGATTTTTTTCCGGAGTGTAATTAATATTTCAGGATTGCTGTTTTTTATTGTTTCTGTTCCTGCAGAGAGCGGAATGTTGAATGAATAAATAGTCAGAATTGAAGCGGCTAAATATAAAAATCTACGGAGCATCATTGTATCCTCCTGAGTTTTTAAAATGATTTTGTAGATGTATCTATTGTACGAAAGAAATTGATTTAATTCAAAATTTATTTTTAGAAAGAACGCAGGTTTTCTATTGGGGAATCAGTGCCATGATAAATCATTTGGCTGATATTGATACATTTATCAACTTACATGTTTCTCATTATTGTTTTGAGATTTCGGAGAAGCCAGCTTTTGGGGCTGTATCAAAAGTCGATTTGAAGCCATTACGAGGAGCGAAGCGACATAGCAATCTCAGGAATTGAGCCCGAATTGCAGAGATTGCTTCTTCCGGCAAGCCGGAATCGCAATGACAGGGTTGGGACTTTTGACACAGCCCCAAGGATTCCTCATTCCCCTAATATCCTTATTCTAAAAGCCGGTCAATAATCTCAGATGCACTGATGCCGTCTGCTTCGGCATTAAAGTTAATTACGATTCTATGCCTTAATACCGGTTTTGCAATACTTTTCACATCTTCAATATCAGGCGTTGCCCTGCCCTTTAATACAGCGCGGGCTTTTGCACCGAGAATTAAATATTGAGAAGCTCTGGGCCCGGCTCCCCAGTTTATCCAGTCTTTTACAAATGAAGGAGAATCTGCATTTAAAGGCCTTGTTTTTCTTACCAGATCAACAGCATAATTAACAACTACTGCGGATACCGGCACTCTCCGTACAAGTTTCTGGATATCAATTATGTCCGCTCTTTTTAGAATTCTGTTTACAGACGGGTCTGATCCCGCAGTTGTGGAATTAACAATGTCTATCTCCTCCTGTTTGTCAGGATAATTTATCCACAGGGCAAACATGAAACGGTCAAGCTGGGCCTCTGGCAGAGGGTAAGTACCTTCCTGCTCAATGGGGTTTTGTGTGGCAAGCACAAAAAAGGGTTCTTCAATAGGGAAGGTTTTACCTGTAATACTGACCTCGTGTTCCTGCATTGCCTGAAGAAGTGCTGCCTGAGTTTTGGGGGGTGTTCGGTTTATTTCGTCTGCAAGTACGATATTTGCAAAAACAGGGCCCTTTACAAATTTAAATATTTTTTTACCAGTGGTTCTGTCCTCTTCAAGAATTTCAGTACCTGTTATATCTGAAGGCATAAGGTCAGGCGTAAACTGGATTCTGTTGAATTTTAAATCTATAACCCGGGAAAGAGTTGAAATAAGAAGAGTTTTTGCCAAACCCGGAACACCGATAATAAGGCAGTGGCCCTGAGAAAAAAGAGATATCATAAGTTCTTCAATTATTTGATCCTGCCCGATTATAATTTTCTTTATTTCGCTTATAATTTTCCCATGGCTCTTTTTTGCTTTTTCAAACAGGATAATATCTTTTTCTTTTGTTTTTTCAGTCATTGATAACCCCGATAAATGCCTAATTGTAAAATTTTTTTATAAAATATGCAATTCACTTAAAGCAACAGAAAATTAGCTTTTTTTATAGTTAAAGTCAATCTAAAATAATTTCTTGACATTCTATCCTTTTAATCGTAATTTTTCAAGTTGTGCATCAAAAAACAGAGGATTTGTATGCCGGATAAATCTGTTGAAAAAAAGATAGCGGAGCTTAAAGAAAAAGGCCGTATTCCAAACCATATTGCAATTATCATGGATGGAAACGGCAGATGGGCCAAAAAGCGGAATCTTCCGCGAATTGCCGGGCACAGAGCAGGAGTAAAAACAGTAAGAATGGTTGTAGAGGAGTGCGGCAATCTTGGTATAGATTCTCTTACGCTCTATACTTTTTCAACAGAGAACTGGAGCAGGCCTGAGAAGGAAGTTTCAGCCCTCATGAAACTTCTTATCCAGACATTGCGAAAAGAGATAAGAGACCTTGTTAAAAACAATGTAAGGTTGAATGTAATAGGCAACATAAACGGGCTTCCGCATAAAACTGCAGAAGGGATGAGGAAGGGTATTGAAGCAACGAGAGGCAATACAGGGCTTAAACTTAATCTCGCCTTAAACTACAGCGGAAGAGAAGAGATAATAAATGCTGTCCGGCTTATTGCAGAACTATCTGCAGCTGGGAAGATAAAACCGGAAGATATTGACGAATCGGTAATTGAAGAAAATCTTTATACAAGAGGCCTTACTGATCCTGATCTGCTTATCAGAACAAGCGGAGAAATGCGCATCTCAAATTTTTTGTTATGGCAGCTTGCCTATACCGAACTTTACATAACAGATGTTCTCTGGCCTGATTTCAGCAGAGAAGATCTTTACAACGCGATATTAATTTATAGTAAGAGAGAAAGAAGGTTTGGCAAGGTAAGTGAACAGATAAGAGAATAAGAAGTTCCGGTTTAAGACTTTTTTTATCCGGGAACTCTCATTTGAGTAGAGTAGTCTAATAGCTATGGTTGTGTGAGGGGTAATGCCCTCTTTTTTTTACGTGGTACGGAACAGAATTTAATGAAATCAAGAAAATGGGTTCTTGTGGTTGCAGGTATTATCAGCGTACTCTTTTTTGGGTGGTACGGTGCATGGCGGACCATAAAAGCCAATGATAAAATTCGCGTGCTTATTTTGGAAAGAATGAAGCCGTTTCTTGCTTCAAGTTCAAGTATCGGAGGGCTTGAAGTAGGGATAAGGAGCATACAGCTTCGTGATGTTGTTCTTGTGCCGAGAGACTCTGCATATACTCTTGAAGTAAAAGATATCCGTATAGGGTATAATCTTCTTAAACTCATAACTTACAGATTTGCTCCCAACAAGGTGGCCAATGAACTTGTGATGGAACATCCGGTAATTACCATAAGGGAGGGGATGAGATCAAAACAAAAGATTGATGATAAATCAGCAATAATGTTTTCATCAAATAAATTGGCAGGAGAGCTTGAAACAATAAAGAGAATTGCTATAACAGATGCAAAGATCATTATTGAAAATAAGGAAGGAAGACGGCTTGTTTTAGGGCACTCTCTTGAAGGATATTTAAGAACAGAAAGGGCTGATTCTTCATGTTTGAGATTGACAGGGGGAATATTCAGCAGTAAGAAAAATAATCTGCATATCGAGGGTGTTGTTGACCTTATTAAAGCAGTACCCCTTGATGTGCATATAAAATTGGATAAACTTTCTCCAAGAGGGAATCTTGATTTAATTCTGCCCCCTTATCTTTCAATTACGAAGGGATCTGTGGAAGGAGAGCTCTTTTTCGGTAAAAGGACTGAAGCAAGAGGGTTTGTTGTTGTTAAAGATAGTGACATTGCATTTAAAGGAATGAATCTGATCTATAGCGGAATCAACCTGAAAGGTAATTTATCCGGAGATTCTCTTTTTGTAAAGGGCAATATTAATAGCTTTAACGGCTCGGAAGTTAAAATAAATGGAAGTGTAAGCAATGTTTTTTCCCCTGTGTGGGACTTAACGGTTTCGTGCCCCGGGTTTGATATTCCCGCTTTTTTTCGTGAAGCGGTACCGGGATCCCGCTATGGTATTAAAGGCAGAGGCTCGTATAATTTAAAACTGTCGGGCAGCCTGTTTAATCCTGAAATAAAAGGCTATCTTCATTCATCTGATTTAGCAATATACGGCATAGGCCTGAAAAACTATGCAATGGCAATAGGTATGAAAGACAGTGTTTTGACTCTGGAAGGTACAGGTTCAAGAGGTGATGATATAAGTTTTGGCCTGGCAGGCAAGATTGATTTCTCCGATTCAGCATATTCATCGGCACTTTCACTTTCAGTAAAGGGAAGCCTTCTTCCGGTAATTAATCCGGTTGTAAGAAGCAGATTAAAAGCATGCGGCGGCACAATAGATGTGAGGGTTAACGGAGAATTAGAAAATTTAAAGGGCCATTTGGAAGGAAGAATTGCGACTCTCTCAACGGAAGGCGATACATTATTGATTTTTCCGTCATTAAGTTATTCTCATGATTCTCTCGGGGTAGTGATATCTTCCAACAGTACTTTTGGTTTAAAAGGATATATCCAGAGGCCCTTTCGTAACGGGGCAACCTGGAATCTTTCATCTGTAAATGTAACTGATTTATTATATCCTATGGTTCCTTCAATTTTTAAGCGGATTATAAAACCTTTGCATATAGGGTTGAACTTTAAAGGGAATGATAATAAGTGGGCTATTACAGCACAGGGAAAATCTATTGAAAGATCCCGGCATACAACATTTTTTACGTTGAACGTTGATCCGCTGGATTGGAAAAACGAAAAATCGTGCCGAGTCAGCTCTGTCATCTACGATATGACAGGAAAGCCGATGAGTGCAGGATTCCAGGCAGGATTTTTAAATAACAGCCTGTCTGTAAGAAGATTGAAAATAGGGAAGAATTTTTCAGGGAATGCTGTTATCCCTTTTTCTTCTCAGGATTCGATTTCAGCCCATTTGATATCAAAGAATATTGATCCTGCAGGGTTGAAAAAATATTTTTCCGATCCCCCTTCTCTTTCCGGCCTTATATCATCTGCTTTGGATGTTTCCGGCACAGCAGAGAAACCCACGGTAAAATTTGCCCTTGATTTTAAAAAAGGGTTTATGAATCAGATAGGGCCTCTGGATGGAATGCTCTCTGCCAACTGGGCCGGAGGGAAATTTATCCGCCTTGATGCAAATCTGAACAGAAGAACAAAGAGAATACTTTTCGGTTCTGTTTTCAGAACCTCTTCGGATTCTCTTTCCGGAAATTTTAAAACAGATACTCTTTATATAAAAGAGATCAGCACTGCGCTTTTTAAGAATAATAGTTACAAAGGCCTGATGTTGATGAATCTGAATGTCGCAGGCAGGCCTGTAATGCCAGTTGTTTCCGGAGATATTGAAATTCTTGACGGCAAAGCGGGCCCTCTGCTGTTTAAAAAACTCAATGCAAGTTTCAGGGATACTCTTAATACGGGCCGCAGTATATCAAATAGCGGTTTCTATATTACGAGAGGAGAAGTTGAGCGCTCAGATAACTGCAGAATACAGTTCAGCGGAAGAATACCGCACGCACACTCTGGAAAGCTCGATCTTAAAGTTAGTGCATCAGGTAATGTGCTCGGTATGCTGTCGGACATCTCCGGTATTGTTAAGAAGAGCAGGGGAACAGGCAGCCTGTTTTTACGTTTTGCAGGCACAAGCGGTAACTGGGTTCTCGGGAGTGCAAAAGTAAACATTGACAATGGAGAATTAAAGCTTTCTTCTCTCTTTACTTCCATAAAAGATATTCGTATAAATGCAGAGTTAAAACCCGGAGAGAGGTTTTTAAGCATCAATGAAATAAGCGGGCTTGTGGATCGTTCTCCTGTTCTTATCCGTAACATCAGAGATAATAACAAACTGCCTCGGTTGAGGATCAGCAAACTTGGTGTGGATATGGGAAATTTTATTTTACGCACTGAAAAACCTGTAAGAATGGCTCTTCCCGGGCTTATGGAAAAAGGGGCTGAGGGAAGGATACTGTTTACGGGCTTTGATTTTAATGATTTTATGATTGGCGGGCCGTCTTCATACCCAAGCTTAAACGGTACCCTCCAATTAGTGGACTTTCGTTTTACATACCCGCTTTTAAAATCGGATGAGGCAGGAGAAGATGAATTCGTTAAAATCCTGTCAAAGATCAACTGGAATATAAATGTCGTACCGAGAAAAGATGTACATTATACAAGAGATATTAAAACGGCACTGGGCAATGTGTTTGCAGATTTAAAACTCAGGGACGGTTCCGGAGGTGTCAGGATAAAAGGAACAATTGACAAAGACAATTTTGAAGTGTGGGGAAATGTCTCCTCAACAGAGGGAAGCCTTGAAGTCCTTGAACATTTTTTCCGGCCTGAACAGATAACATTTGATATGCCGCGAAAGACACATGAACCCATATTTTCCGGCAGGGCGTTTACAACAGTAACTGATTCCCTTGGGATGCCTGCCACAGTGTGGCTTTCTGTCGCAGTAAGGGACAGAGAAACAGGAATAGAAAAAAGCGGCGGTTTATGGGAGAACATACATTTTAAATTTTCTACTGATAATCCGAATCTTGGACGTACTGAAGCGGATCTGATGGCAGCCCTTGGTTATTCTGCTGATAATATAAAGGCAAGGGCGTATGATGCTTTGGGAACACAGGTTGAAAATCTTATTTTCAGGCCCATCTTCAGGCCGATTGAGAGGGGAATAAGGCGTCATCTCGGACTTGATGTTGTAAGGTTCTCCTCAATGTTTACCAGAAACTTGTTTCAGATGAGGACAATGAGCACGCCTCAGTTTGATGCAAAGTATCTATTGAGAAGCACACGCTGGACTCTTGGTAAATATATAGGCCCTGGTATTTTCATAACATATACCGGACAGGTTCAGAATGAATCGTATTATCACGGATATATGACTCACGGGATTGGTTTCCGCCATGCCCTTTCTCTTGAGTTTACTCTAAGGCCAGACATTTTCCTTGAATTTGAATATACTTATGACAGCCAGCTTCTGTCTGACAGGAGGGAAGACAAAAAAATATGGATAAGGCATATTTTCCCATTTTAAGAGATTGAATTTTATTCTTTACAAATTGCAATATATTTTGTATTATTATAGGTTATATCGGGAGGAGATAATTTTGAAATATCGGATATCAACAGTTATTATTCTTGTCATACTTGTTTCTGTATGGATACCTGCAAGTGCGCAGCAAACACGTATAGGTACTCTGCTTGGGCTTTCAGTGGAGGGTACTGTTACATCGGAACCTGTTGTGGTTAAAATGAGTTCGGGATTGAAGGAAGGGAGTGATGTAACGTGGGAAGATATTCAGCATGCAGTAAAACAATTATGGGCTCTCGGTATTTTTTCTGATATCCGAATTGTTCTTGACAAGCAGACTGCACAGGGGATATTTTTAACCATAAAGGTGATGGAATATCAGCGCCTTGAGAAGCTGATTATCAAGGGTAATAAAAAACTCAAAAGAAACGACATTGAAAAAGAGATCGGATTTTTCCGCGGGCAGGTTTTAAATTCTACGCAGATAGCACAGGCTAAAAAAAGAATCCTGGATAAATATCAGGAAAAAGGCTATACTCTGGCAACAATAGAAACGAAAATTTTGCCGTCGGATAAAAAGGGCAGGGCCCTGCTCCAGCTTACAATAAAAGAGGGCGAAAAAGTACAGATTAAACGTATCCGCTTTTTCGGCAATACTGCATTTGCTGATGGTAAACTGAAAAAACAGATGAAAAAAACAAAAGAGGATACATGGTGGAGGGGTGCTGATTTTAACAGGGTGAAGTATGATGAAGATAAGGAAAAGGTATTAGGATTTTACAGAAATAACGGATTCCGTGATGCTGAAATTATCAAAGACTCTCTCTACTATGATTCGAAACGTAAAGATATGTTTATTGACCTGTGGCTCAGGGAAGGTCAATGCTACTATATCGGCAATGTTTCGTGGGAAGGCAGCACAATATTTACAGGGGATGAGCTCTATCCCCTTCTAAAATTCAAGACAGGAGATGTATTTAGTGAAAAAGATTTTCAGGAATCTATAAATGACAAAATAGGCGGTGCCTATTATGATAAAGGTTATATTTACGCACAGATAAATCCAAAGGAGAGTTTACGGGGAGAAGATACTCTTGACATCCATTTTATTATAAAAGAAGGCGAACCTGTCCGTATCAGGCAGATTCATATATTAGGAAACAACCGGACAAAGGACAGGGTTATAAGGAGAGAACTCAGAATCCGGCCCGGTGATGTGTTCAGCAAAGAGCTCCTCATGCGCAGCCAGAGAGACCTTATGGTTCTCAACTATTTTTCCAATGTTGTTCCCAATGTAGTGCCTGTTAATGACAAGGAGATGGACCTCTCATTTAAAGTTGATGAAAAATCAACGGATACTGCAAATCTTTCTGCAGGCTGGAGTGAGCTTGACAGGCTTATCGGCAGTGTCGGGCTTGGCATGAATAATCTGTTTGGTAACGGCCAGCAGCTTTCTTTAAACTGGAATTTCGGCCAGTATTACCGTTCCTTTAATCTGGGCTTTACAGAACCGTGGCTTATGAATACACCGACTCTTGTGGGAGTTTCTGTTTATGATACAAAAAGAGATCCGTATTACATAGGATACAGCCAGCAGACAAGAGGAATTTCAGTAAGGCTCGGACGCAGATTCAGATGGCCTGACAACTATTTCCGAGGCGATTGGATATATCGCATTGATGAAACGGCACTTGGAGATTTTAGTGATTATTATATAAAGCTGAATCCTAATAATATTGTTAAAGAAGACTGGCCTTTGACAACAAGCGGAATTACTCAGATAATTTCAAGAAGCAGCCTTAATCATCCGGAATTTCCAACAATGGGTTCAAGGGTAAGTTTATCTACAGAAGTTACAGGCGGTATTCTCGGCGGTAATGTAGGATATCATAAACACGTTTTCAAAGCAGAGTTCTTCCATCCTACTTTTATCCCGAATCTTATTCTTCTTACAAGAGTACAGGTTGGTGCAATGGGAGAAGTAGGTGAATCAAAAGGTATTCCATATCTTAACTACTTTTTTATAGGCGGCAGCGGAATGTCGCGCTCAATACCATTAAGAGGTTATGATGATCCTCTTGCAGGCGGCGGAATCCGCACAGGCGGAAAAACCATGTTTGAAACGACGATAGAGCTTAGATTCCCCCTTATCAGTAATCCTATGATGTTCGGCCTGGTTTTTGCCGAAGCAGGTAATACATGGCCCGATTTTTCGCATACGGATCCGTTTGATCTGCGACGTTCAGTAGGTATTGGAGCACGTATATTTATGCCTATGGTTGGTATGCTCGGGTTTGATTATGCTTATGGATTTGACCAGATAGATTCATACGGAAGAAGATTCGGCCAGTGGAAACCTCAGTTTGTATTTGGAAGAGGATTCTGATAATATTCAAGACATATCATTATTATACAGGCCAACAGGCATTGCCTTGTCAGATAAGGCGGAAGTAAATTTTTAGAAATAACCAGATGGGCCTCATCAAAAGCCTGATTATGAAAGAGGGAATATTCAGGTCTGATTTATGATAATGTCCTTTATAAGAATTGTTTCGTGAATGAAAAGAGGAGGAAAGTATGTTTAAAAGAAGTAGAATTTTGGTTGTAATATTAATTTTAGTACTTACTGTGTCTGCAGGAGTATTTGCACAGCTTAAGATCGCTTATGTTAATTCCGATCAGGTATTGAAAAATTATCAGGCTGCAATTGATGCATCGAAAAAACTTGAAGAAGAGAGCAATAAATGGGGCATGGAGCTTCAGAAAATGCAGCAGCAGTTTAAGGATTCACAGGATAAGCTGCAGCAGCAGAGCCTTCTTTTAAGTGAAGCAAAAAAGAAAGAGAAAGCACAGGAAGTCCAAGACCTTTATGTAAAAATTCAGCAGTACCAGAATCAGAAATGGGGACAGCAGGGCGAATACTTTAAGCGCCAGCAGGAACTTATGGGGCCGATAATTCAGACTATTAATGAAACAATTCATAAAATCGGCAAAGATGAAGGATATGATTATATATTTGATACTGTTGCAGGCAATGTACTTTTTGCAAAAGACAAGTATGATTTAACAGACAAACTTCTAAAAGAACTTGAAAAGGGTGCTGCTGCAAAACCAAAAACCGGCGGAAATTAATCATGGCATATCGCCTGGACGAAATTGCAGGAAAAATAGGCGGTGAACTATCAGGTGACGGAAGTATTGAGATTTCAGGAGTTGCCAAAATTGAAGAAGCAGGCAAAGGAACAATAACATTTCTGGCAAATACAAAATATCTCCGTTTTCTTGATTCTTCAGGGGCATCAGCAATAATTATCGGGAAAGATGTGGATTACAAGGGAGAAAAACCTGTAATCAAAACAGATGACCCCTATTTTACGTTTTTACAGGCTGTGCTTATGTTTCACAGCACTGCAGAGCCTGCTGACATTGGAG
This sequence comes from bacterium, assembly GCA_021158245.1. Lineage (NCBI taxonomy): Bacteria > bacterium. The sequence goes on from JAGGVB010000137.1 coordinate 12,977, forward strand.
TGCATGAAACAGCTGTTATCGGTGAAGAAACAGAGATTGGCAGAAATGTTTCCATAGGAGCTAATGTTGTTGTTGGAAAGAGATGCAGAATCGGCGACAATACAATTCTGATGCCTGGGGTAGTTGTAGAAGATGATGTCTCAATAGGTGCTGACTGCCTTGTCCGTCCTCTGGTAAATTTGTGCAGGAACGTCAGAATAGGCGATAGAGTTGTCCTGCACGGCGGTGTTGTTGTGGGCAGTGACGGTTTTGGATTTGCATTTCATGAGGGAAAATACCATAAGATACCTCAGATTGGTACGGTTGTAATTGAGGATGATGTTGAAATCGGTGCCAACTCAACAATTGACCGTGCAACAATGGGCGAGACCAGAATTAAAAAGGGTACAAAAATAGACAATCTCGTACAAATTGCCCATAACTGCGTGATAGGCGAAAATACTGTTATAGCTGCACAGGCCGGATTATCGGGCAGTACAAAAATCGGGAATTATGTGAGAATAGGCGGGCAGGCCGGATTTGCAGGGCATATGTCAATCGGCAATAATTCGGCTGTTATGGCACAGTCAGGCGTAAGTAAATCCTTTCCTGATAATGTTGTAATATTCGGATACCCTGCGGGTTTAAGCATGGAAGAGTTCCGGAAACAGGGTGCCCTGCGCAGGCTTCCCGGCCTTATTAAGGAATTCAACGAGTTGAAAAAAGAGATTGAGCGGATTAAAAAAGATAAAGAGAAGAGCTGATAAATGTTAGAAGAAAATCAAAGGACAATTAAAAAAACAGTATCAATGTCCGGCATAGGCCTTCATACCGGAAACAAGACTACTCTTGTTTTCAGGCCTGCAGAGCCAAATACAGGAATCAAATTCAGACGCGTTGACATTGAGGGGAATCCTGAAATTCTCGCTGATATTGATAATGTTGTTGATAATTCGAGAGATACTACCCTGGGTTCGGGAGATGTACGTATAAGGCAGGTTGAGCATGTACTTGCTGCTGTTTATGGCATGGGGATTGATAATATCATAATCGAATTGGATTCCAATGAGCCTCCTGTCGGCGACGGGAGTGCAATGCCTTTTGTAAAAATTCTTAAAAAAGCAGGATTTGAACAGCAGGATGCCCCGCGGGAGTATCTTGAAATCGACGAGACCATTACCTATACCAATGAAAAAGATGGTGTGGATATGGTTGTGTTCCCTTCGGATATTTTCCGCATAACATTTATGGTAGATTACAGAAACCCGGCTTTGGGAACTCAGTATACTTCTATGTATTCTCTTGAAGACGAATTTGTGAAAGATTTTGCCCCTGCCCGTACATTTTGTTTCCTTCATGAAGTCGAAGAGCTCCATAAAGAAGGCTTAATACAGGGCGGCAGCCTGAATAATGCTGTTGTTATTGTTGACAGGGATTTAACCCCTGAGGAGATGAGGACTCTTGCCAGCCGTTTTGGTATTGATCAAAATGTAACTAACGGAACAAACGGAATCCTCGGCGGTGTGGAGCTGAGATTCTACAATGAACCGGTTCGCCATAAAACTCTGGATTTGATCGGAGATCTGGCACTTCTCGGAATGCCGATTAAAGCTCATGTAATGGCAGCGCGTTCAGGGCATGCAGCACATGTAGAACTTGTAAGAAAGATAAGACAACTGTATAAAAAGAAGAAGCTTGCAAATAAATACCGTAAATCAGGATTCAAGAAGGGCATTGTACTTGACAATCTTGCAATTCAGAAAATATTGCCCCATAGGTACCCTTTCCTGTTGGTTGATAAAATAGTAGACCTCATACCGGGTAAGGAAGTTGTGGGTGTGAAAAATGTTACAATAAACGAATCTTTTTTTCAGGGCCATTTTCCCGGGCATCCTATTATGCCTGGAGTTTTGATAATTGAATCAATGGCACAGACAGGGGCTGTTCTGCTTCTTGATGCTATTGAAGATCCTCAGAGCAAGATTGCGTATTTTATGGCCATAGATAAGGTGAGGTTCAGGAAACCTGTTCTCCCTGGCGACATACTGCAGATAAGAGTGGAACTGATTCGCCAGAGGGCAAGTTCATGCAAGATGGCAGGAATGGCGTATGTTGACGGAGAACTTGTATGTGAGGCCCAGTTTATGTGTGCAATGGTTGATCGTTAATAACAGGCGTTAATTTTTCTCAATAAACAGAGGAATTATTGTGGCAGATATTCATCCAGCAGCAATTGTTCATAAAAATGCGGAATTGGCTTCGGATGTCAAAGTAGGGCCGTTTGCAATTATAGAAGAGAATGTAAAGATAAAGAGCGGAGCCGATATCCGGTCAAGTGCCCTTATTGCAGAGGGAACCCGTATCGGTAAGAATGTTATTGTACACCACGGTGCAGTCATAGGGACAATTCCGCAGGATTTAAAATTTGGCGGGGAAGAAACACTATTTGAAGTTGGCGACAATAGTGAAATCAGAGAATACAGCGTACTTAACAGAGGTACTTCCAACAGAGGCAAGAGCAGTGTAGGGGAGAATTGTTTTTTAATGGCGTATTCTCATGTTGCACATGATTGTATTGTCGGCGATAATGTTATTCTTGCAAACGGAGTACAGCTTGGCGGGCATGTTACAATTGGCGACTATGTGATAATAGGCGGGCTTACAGCTGTGCATCAGTTCAGCTATATAGGAAGCCATGCTTTTATAGGAGGAGGGTTCCGGGTTGTGCAGGATGTGCCGCCCTATGTACTTGCAGCAGGAGAGCCTTTAAGATACAGTGGGCTGAATGTTGTAGGATTAAGAAGGCGGGGATTTTCAAATGAATCCATAAGGGCTCTTCAGAGATGCTACCGTTTCCTATACCGTTCAAAAATGAATATATCCCAGGCAGTTGAAAAGATAAAAGAAGAGATGGAAATAACTTCTGAAGTGCAGAATGTTTTTGATTTTATTGAAAAAAGCGACAGAGGCATGATTCGTTAGTTCTATGGAAAAGTGGAGATGGATTAATACGGGATTTGCTGCAGGTTCGATGCAGATGGCAATAGACTGGGTTTTACTTGAATCCGTAAAAGAGACGGAAATTCCTGTAATGAGAATTTACAGATGGGAACCTTTCTGCATTTCAATGGGGCATAATCAGGCTCTTTCTCATATAGATATTGAAAAATGCAGACAGAAGAATGTTGATGTTGTAAGGCGGCCTACAGGCGGCAGGGCTGTTTTTCATGCAGAAGAAGTTACTTATTCCGTAATAGTACCGGAGACAAATCGTTTTGCAAAAGAGAGTGTAAATGAATTTTACATGCTTGTGTCTAATGGGCTTGCAAGAGGTGTCAGGATGCTTGATGTACCTGCGGTTCTTGAAAAACGGGGTATGAATTTAAGGAATCATTATAAAAAAAGTTCTCTTTCAGCGAGCTGTTTTTCTGCTGCTGCGAGATACGAAGTGGTTGTTGAAGGAAGAAAATTGATAGGAAGCGCCCAGCGGCGCATAAGGGGAGGCCTTCTTCAGCACGGATCCATACTAACCGGAGATGCACATCTTGAGCTGCCCTTTTTTTTAAGATCCAAATCGGATTCAGAAAGAGAGGAGATGAAAAAACAGATAGCAGCGAAAACAATTTCCATAGGAACCTATCTTGGAAGAGATGTTTCCTTTGAAGAAGCAGGCGAGGCGGTAAAGCGCGGAATATCAGAGGAGATGTCAGTGGAATTTACAGACAGCGGCCTTTCAGGGGAAGAGTTTAAAAAAGCTTTTAACCTGCAGAATACATTTGCAGTTAAATAATTTTAGACATTTAAAGCCCTGCAATGAAAGATAGATTGTGTTTTAATTAACTACCTGGTAAAGGTAGGTGTTTGTTTTGGAGGTTTTGTTATAAAAAAGAAAATTGCAATTTGGGGGTCAACGGGTTCAATAGGTACTCAGACACTTGATATAGTCAGCCTTCACAGAGATAAATTTTCTGTGGAAGTTTTGACAAGCCATGTTAATATTGAAAAATTATTTGACCAGGCAGGGAAAGTATCTCCTGAATTTGCCGTTATTACAGGATTAAACAAACAGTCAGATTGGGAAAAGAAATTCCATGATTTGGGAGTAAAGCTTCTTTTCGGGGAGGCCGGGCTGCTGGAAACTGCATACTCATCCGTCGAAGAAGTTGTTGTTAACGCCCTTGTAGGAAGTGCAGGCCTTAAAGCAACCTTAAAAGCAGTTGAAGCAGGCAAAGATATTGCCCTTGCAAACAAGGAAGTGCTTGTAATGGCAGGCAGTTTCGTATCTGAAAAAGTGAGAGAAAAAAATGTAAAGCTTCTTCCGATTGACAGCGAACACAGCGCAATTTTTCAATGCCTTGCAGGCGAGGAAAAATCAAAAGTAAAGCGGCTGATTCTTACAGCATCAGGAGGGCCGTTTTTTAATAAAGATAAAAAAGAGCTTGAACATGCCACTGTAAAAGACGCACTGGCTCATCCCAACTGGTCAATGGGCAGGAAAGTAACTATTGATTCTGCTACAATGATGAACAAGGGTCTTGAAGTAATAGAGGCAAGATACCTCTTTGATATACATCAGGATAAAATAGACATTGTAGTTCACCCCCAATCCATAATTCACTCAATGGTTGAATTTCGCGACGGCTCAATAAAGGCTCAGCTTGGTAATCCTGATATGCATGTGCCTATAATGTATGCACTATCTTATCCTGACCGCTGGCAGGGCCCTTACGGAAGCATGGATTTTTCTATTACAGATAAATTAACATTTGCAGCGCCGGATTTTGATAAATTCCCCTGCCTTAATCTTGCATTCCATGCATTGGGAATGGGAGGTACAGGCACAGCAGCATTAAACGGAGCGGACGAAGCAGCAGTAGATCTGTTTCTAAGGGGAATTATCTCATTTAGTGAAATTCCAGCAGCAATTGAGCATGCTCTTTCAAATCTGCAGAGTATTGATAATCCTGAAATTGAAGATATCTTAAAAGCAGATGAATGGGCAAGAGATTTTGTTTACAAAAATTGGTCAAAGGACAAGGAATAGATATGATAACAACAATTCTATCAACAGTTATTGTGTTAGGCATACTGGTTTTTCTGCATGAAACAGGCCATTTCGCCGCTGCAAAGCTTTGCGGCATGCGTGTTGAAAGATTTTCCATGGGATATCCGCCGAGGCTTTTCGGCAGGAAAATAGGAGATACCGACTACTGTGTATCTGCAATTCCATTCGGAGGATACGTAAAAATATCAGGCATGGTTGATGAAAGCCTTGACAAAGAACAGCTTTTAAAGGAACCGGAACCGTGGGAGTACAGGGCCAGGCCCTGGATTCAAAAATTTACAGTTATTTTGGCCGGGCCTGTGATGAATATTCTGTTTGCTCTTATTGTTTTTATAGGTACGGCTTTTGTGTATGGAGTTGCAGAACAGAAACCGGGTTCGGGAATAGGCCAGGTCATGGAAAAGATGCCTGCTGCAGGCGCAGGTATGATTGCCGGAGATAAAATAGTTGAAATAAACAGCGCACCTGTTAAAACATGGAAAGATCTTACTGATATTATCCATAAATCGGCCGGGAAATCCGTTACAATAAAGTGGATGCGGAACGATACTGTAAAACAGGCGGTAATTACTCCTGAGAAACAGAAGATTCAGAATCCTGACGGTTCTCTTGAGGAGGTCGGGCTTATAGGAATAACTCCTGAAGTAGAAATCAGAAAGGTCTCCTTTGTAAAATCTGTTAAATCAGGTACTGCAACTCTTATCAGGCTGACAAAAATGATAGGCGTGTCATTAATCAAACTTATAACAGGCCATGAGTCTATAAAGTCTCTCGGCGGCCCGATAGTAATTGCAAAGCTGGCAGGTGACAGTGCAAGGTCAGGTATGGGGACGTTGATGGCATTTATGGCATTTTTAAGCCTTAATCTCGGGCTTCTGAACCTGCTGCCTATTCCGGTACTTGACGGAGGGCATCTCTTTTTTCTGTCGATTGAAGGAGTTATAAGGAGAGAGATTCCAATAAAGGTGAAATTAATATTGCAGCAGATTGGTATGGCGCTGCTTCTTGGATTGATGATTTTTGTTATTTATAATGATATATTAAGGGTTTTTAAATAGATTGGAAACCCTTTGAGGTTTTGAAAAGAAAAAAAGGGCAGGATGCATCCTGCCCTTACAATTCTGTCATTCCCGCGAACGCGGGAATCCAGAGTTTTTTATTTCTCTGACATAGTCTTTTCAACTACCCCCGCCTCCCCTGGTTTCCCGCTTAAAACATGCGGGAAAGACAATGAAGTAAGGAAAATACTATACCGTCTGTCATTCCCGCGAACGCGGGAATCCAGGGAGTGCATGGATAATTTCCTTCTACCATTCAAATTTATCTTTATTATTTTAATTTTACGTACGGCACTTTTTTCAAAAAAAAGTGCCCAAAAAACGCCGGCTGCCGAAAATTTCCTAAAAATGTCAAAAAACTCTCTGAAAGGCAAAAACTCACCCGATTCAGATTATTATATTTTTTTTAAAAGAGAATCGGGTTCAAACAGTTTGCCTTTCCGGGCGTTCGTTTTTCAACATTTTTTTAACGGAAATTT
>JAGGVB010000138.1 GCA_021158245.1 bacterium
CATCAAAATATGGAATATAATTTTATCAGTCCGTTTAATGTGAAAAAAACAAACATAAAACATTTTTTTGGTTTTGTTTTTGTAATCGGCTATATTTCCGCATTAAGTTTTGTTGGAAATTCTTTTCCATAACGGAAAATCCGGGTAGTTTGAAAAATGAAAACCTTTGGGATTTACTGTTTTTTATTTCACTTGGGATTATCACAGTACTGATTGTACCTGTTGCAGGCGTGCTTGTAATATTTTCATTCCTTATAATTCCTGCTGTTTTTGCATTGATTTTTACAACATCCTGGATAAGAAGGCTCTTTATTGGATGGGGAGCAGGATTTATTGCAATAATACTCGGGCTAATATTCTCTTATAAATTTGATTTTTCATGCGGCCCTTCAATAATAAGTGTTCTTGGAGTTTTATTAATAATAGGGGTTTTAATTAGAAAGGCAATACAAAAGAAAACCGTGTAGTTATTTCCATTTCCGAGCCGGAGATATTTCTAATGCCGGGGTAAAAATATGCAGTACAATTTCCATACATTTTCGGGGGGTGCCAGATCCTGTTAACAACTTCTTGACATTGTGGAAAATATTTAATATTTTTTAATGTTTGATACCGGGAAAATCCCGGTAAATATTTAGATTTAATAAGTTAGATTAAGAGGGGAGATGATTGATTTAACAGGAAAGAAAAAGGGCTTTATTCTAATGGTATTTTTCGCCGGTTCTCTGTTCCTTTTTGCATGCGCAGCTTTGAACAATTTAAGAACAAGTACTTCAGTAGTGTTAAACAAACCGCCGAATTATTACGGAAAGATACCCCGTGCAGGCAGCTCAACTCTAAAAGTCGGATTATTTCCGATTGTAACTGATATAAGAGTTGATAAACGCGACAAAAGAATATGGGCGGATTTGCTGAAAGATGTAAATCGATACAGCAACACCCTTAGCCTGGTGAAATCCCTTCCTGATCTTGATTTGCCTTTGTCGGAATTCCCTGACGTGTATGTAGGGAGTCCTGAAATGTTCGGAGCTCCGGTAAGTTCAAGTTCTTATGATAACGGAGATGAAAACTATATACCTCCTATGGTACTATATTACAGAAATCCATCTGCTTCCTGGAAAGAAAAAGTAGTAAATCTGTGTATGGAAAAGAATATTGATTATGTCCTGTTTGTTACTGCCGGTTTAAGTGAATATATGATAAGGCAGAAAAATTTGTTCGGGAAAAAAGAACTTGTACTCGGTACAGGATACAGTATTCCTGTTAAGTGGCTATCCTCTCTTGAAGATCCTGTTGATGTAGTGCATTTTACAGGTGTATTGGTTGATAAAACAGGAAAGATACGCCGCTCCGGAGCAGAAGGTATTCTTGCTGCAAAAAAACAGTCTCTTTTTGAATCCGCAATTGGGCTGCGGAATTCCATGGGCAGTGATAAAATTAAACAAATTACAAAAGATATAAAAAGAGATGATCTTTCCGGTCATCCTCTTGCATATAAAATTGCTCTGCGGAATCTTATCGGCAGTCTTATTGGAAGAGATGATTTGATTGTTAAGTAGGGGGAGGCTGATTAAAAAGAGTATTCTTACAGCCTTGGACTGTTAGCGGTCATCAGCCGGTAGACAGACGGAAAAGCATCGGTTGGATTTTCAATGTAATCCGGGGGAATTCATGCGGCGGATAAGAAGAATGTAATTTTATCTCTGCAGCTTATTAATTTCTCTGGAAGATTTGAAGGTTCTGTGCTATGAATGCTTTAATGTGGAAACAACTATGATATATACATATGTGATTAAACTGGGGGGAAAGTGCAAGAAGACCTGCTGATTTTTAGTATATGCTGCTAAATTAGCAACATATACAAGTTTATAGAATCAGGAGAAATAATAGATAACTTAAATAATAATAGACGATTAATAAATAATATGCGACATAGTATAGGTGGTTATGGAAGGTAACAATTGCTTTTTTCATTAGTACACATAATCTTATGTTAGCTATTTTTGGGCGAGTTAAAACCAGAGACAATTAATTTATGGGAAATATCGTGCACACTCTGATTGAGCAAACTACTCTCTGGGCACCGAGAGTAGGCGGCGTTATAATAGTTTTCCTCGTTTTCTTTATCCTTGCAAAAATAATAAAGAGAATAATCACTAACAATGCAGAACGACTGAAACTTGATAGAAATCTCACTTCGCTACTTGCTCGTACAAGCAGTATTGCACTCATTATCTTTGGTATTGTTACTGCTCTCGGAACTTTAGGTGTTAATGTATCCGCGCTTGTAGCCGGTATAGGGCTGACTGGTTTCGCAATTGGTTTCGCTCTGAAAGATACTATTTCCAATCTTCTTTCTGGCGTACTTATATTATTATATAGACCGTTCGAGATAGGAAACCGTATAAAGATATCAGGTTACGAGGGTGTTGTTGTTTCTATCGACATGCGATATACAGAACTTGATGCCGAGGGTAATAAGATACTAATTCCGAATTCAAAATTATTTACCGATCCAATCACTGTCCTTCATTAACGGAAAATCGGAAATATGGTGATAAAAGTAAGAAAAATAGCTAACAATCTGCTCAAGCGGACACCGGCAATCGAGGCATGAGTAGCATGTTAGGGCAATTCGGCGGCGTCGCTTAGCAGTGACTACTTGCTGAAAGTCAAGTAAAGAAATAAATATTTTTATTGATTTGTTCTTTGACAATGGTACCTTTTAAGCTCAGAAAGAGTATATCTTTCCTTAAAATCCGGACGCACTCCTGGTTGGAAGAATTTTGGAATACGGGTTCTCATAAACGGATTTCGCAAAAATTATCAAAAAGACTTTTACGAAAATTGGATATGCTAAACAGTGTGACTGATATATAGATTTAAAATCCCCTCCATCAAATCATCTTCATAAATTGCATGGAGATAGGAAAGAACGATGGGCAATATCTATTAATGGTCCGTGGATATTATGCTTTATTTTTAAAGATGGTGATATCTACAATTTGGAACTAGTGCAGTACCATTAGGAGGTTTTAGTAAAATGTTACCTGAAAACAGGCAACCAACACATCCGGGCGAGATACTTCGCTATGAATATCTTGAAGAATTAAATATGACACAGCAGAAACTATCCGATACGATCGTAATAACACGGGTGAGAATTAATGAGATTCTCTTGGGTAAGCGATCAATAACCCCGGACGCAGCATTTCGACTATCAAAATTTTTTAATACAACGCCAGAATTTTGGATAAGATTACAAACAAATTATGACATGTGGAATACACTTTAAAAACGAAAACAGGAATACGAGGCAATTAATCCACTGAAAATGCAAGTTGCATAAATGCGCTATATCACAGATAACAAAAAAATGCACTGGATGAAAACGCTGCCTTCAATTTTTACATTTCAATTCGGCCAACGTGAGGCGGGTTCATTGATGAACGATTTTTGGTTGG
>JAGGVB010000139.1 GCA_021158245.1 bacterium
AAGTTAAGAAATTGGTTGAGCAGGGCAAGAAGAAATTCGTTATTGATCTGTCTAAAGTTAAATGGATGAATAGCTCCGGCCTCGGTACAATGATGGGATGTCTGACTTCAATCAAGAATGGATCCGGCGAATTGCGGCTCTGCGGAGTAACTGAAAAGGTAAAGAGCCTTTTTATGATTACCAAATTAATTACACTATTTGAAACTTATGACAGTGTTGAAGAAGCGGTTGATTCATTCTAAAAATAAATTATATATAATGATATTAAATATTCCCAAAGGGCAGTGTAACACTGCCCTTTTTTATTTATTTCAGCTTAATCCCTGCCAAGTTGAACTTGACAATGCTGTAACTTTTTCTTACTTTTAAACTTATGTATTTAGGAAAAAAATTAATGAACTCTATCAGCAGGAATGTAATAAAAGAAGAACTTTTTCTGTTTAAAAAAGAGTATAATAAAGCCCTTACAGATGAAGACCCGCTTGTCGGGGAGTTATTGAATTATTTACAAGAGGATACCGGCAAGACAATTCGTCCGATTCTTTTCTTTTTAAGCCAGGGCCTTATAGGTAAACCGGATCAAAGCAGCATTCATGTTGCTGTTATTCTTGAATTACTTCATAATGCTACAATTATTCATGATGATGTTGTTGATAACGGAGAAAAGAGAAGGGGCAGGGAATCTGCTCACAGGCGCTGGTCGAGGCAGAGTTCAGTTCTTTTAGGGGATTTCCTTCTTGCTAAAATACTTAAAATAGGCCTGCAGTCAAAATGGCCTGAAGTCCTTGATGTAACTTCAAATGTTGTTTTTGAAATGGCAAGGGAGGAACTCTCCCAGTCTCTCAAACGCAGCATTACTGTGCCGGAAGAGGATGAATATTTTAATACAATTCAGTTGAAAACTGCCGGCCTGTTTGAATCTGCATGCTTGTTAGGCGGTATAATTGCAGGTGCTGACAAGGAATATCAAAACCTCCTTGCTTCTCTCGGAATGATTTATGGAATGGTGTTTCAAATCCGGGATGATGTACTTGATTATACAGGCACTGAAGATGAAACAGGCAAAGAGGTAAGAAAAGACCTTATGAACGGGTCTATAACACTGCCGTTAATCTATACTTATAGAACGCTTGCAAAAGAGAAGCAGAAACAGCTGATTGAATTTATCCGGAGCGGAGACCGGGATAAGATAAATTTTGTATATGATTTTGTAGTAGAATCCGGCGGTATAGAAAAATCACAGGAAAAAGCATCCGAGCTTCTGAAACAAACATTAAATATTCTTGACAAATTTCCTGATTCAAATTATAGGAAGGCATTGTATTCATTAACAGATGGGGCGCTAACGAGAATTGTATGAGAAAAAATATATTCAAAATTATATTTCTGTGCCTGATTATTTCTATAAGCTGTAATAGAAACAAAGTACATTTCCCGGTTGAAGATACAAGGCTTCTAATGGATACAGTGGTGAGAGTGGCAGTATACGACAGCCCCGGGCCTGAAAATCGAATTAGAAAAGCTATCGACTCAGCATTTGAAATTATGAAAATGCTTGAAGATGAGACATCTTCACATATTGATACGAGTGATGTATGTAAATTAAACGGCAGTTCTGGTATACACGGAATGATTGTGCACAAATCGGTTCTGAATATTTTAAAGAGATCAATTGAGATATCTGAACAAACAGATGGATTTTTTGATATCACAATAGGGGCAGTTAAAAATATATGGCCATTTGAACAGCCAGACCCGAAAGTTCCCTCAAAAGAGAATATTAAAAGACTGCTGAAGTTTGTTAATTTTAGAAATATTTCAATTGCAGGTGATACTGTATTTTTGGAAAAGAGGGGGATGAGTATAGATCTGGGAGGCGTTGCAAAAGGCTATATTATAGATGCTGCTGTCAAGAGTTTAGAAGAGAACGGAGTCAAGGCAGGTATAGTTGATGCGGGCGGAGATTTAAGGATATTTGGTAAAAATCCCGAAAAAGAAAAATGGAAAATCGGCATTATAAATCCAAGAAAAAAAAGCGGCCTATCCGGAGTAATATATACAGACGCAAAAAGTATCGCAACATCAGGGGATTATGAAAGATATTTTATGTATAACGGAGTAAGGTACCACCACATTCTAAACCCCTTTACAGGTTTTCCAGCGAGGGGTTGTGTAAGTGTTACAATAATTACTGATACAGGTATGAATGCCGATGCCCTTGCAACAGCCGTTTTCGTAATGGGGCATAAGCGTGGATTGGAATTTATTGAAAAAAAACAGGGGGTTGAAGGAATAATTATGTATGAAGACAAGGGAGTGCTGAAGACATCTGCAACTTCCGGAATTAAAGACAATTATTCAATAATTGAAACAGGGAGGTAAAAATGGCCCGGGTATTGGTTACCGGCGGAGCAGGTTTTTTGGGCTCCCATCTTTGTGATTTTCTTCTTAATAAGGGACATGAAGTTATTGCAGTGGACAACCTTATTACAGGATCAATAGATAATATTGCACATATCAAAAGTGAGAAGTTTACGTTTATAAAACACGATGTTACTAATTATATCTACATAAAGGGACCTGTTGATTACATACTTCATTTTGCTTCACCTGCAAGCCCCAGAGATTATCTGGAATTTCCTATACAGACATTAAAAGTAGGCTCTCTCGGAACGCACAAAGCTCTTGGGCTTGCATTGCAGAAGAAGGCGACATTTCTGCTGGCTTCTACATCAGAGGTATACGGAGATCCCAAAATTCATCCGCAGCCGGAAACTTACTGGGGGAATGTCAATCCTGTTGGCCCGAGAGGAGTGTATGACGAGGCAAAACGTTTTGCAGAAGCTCTTGTCATGGCATATCACAGATTTCACGGTGTAGAAACACGTATTGTACGAATTTTCAATACTTACGGACCGAGAATGAGGCCTGAGGACGGGCGTGCAATACCTACAATGGTTCCTCAGGCATTGAGGGGAGAGCCGATTACTGTATTTGGCGACGGCAGCCAGACCAGGAGTTTCTGTTATGTAAGTGATCTTGTAGAGGGAATCTACAGACTTTTATTGTCAGATATGCATGACCCTGTTAATATTGGCAATCCTGATGAAAGATCGATTCTTGACCTTGCAGAAAATATTATCAGATTGACCGGAAGTAAAAGTAAAATTGAATTCAAGGAACTTCCGGTAAATGATCCCAAAGTAAGACAGCCTGATTTAACAAGAGCAAAAAAGTATCTCGAGTGGAAGGCTCAGGTCGAATTTGAAGAGGGGCTTGGAAAAACAATAGAATGGTTTAAAGATCGGATCAGATAATGTCTCGCGGCAGTGTCAAGCCTCATAAAAAAATACTTGTTATAAGATTCAGCGCAATGGGCGATGTAATCCTGACGACCCCGTTTCTGCGAATATTAAAAAAAGAGATCCCTGATGCTCAAGTTGATTTTATTGTAAAACTAAAGTTTTCTCCTCTTTTAGAGGGGAATCAGAATATAAGCAGCATTATTACTGTTCCTGAAAGATTTCTGGATTTTGTGAAGTTAATTTTCGGATTGCGCAAAAACAGGTATGATGTTGTATTTGATTTGCAGCGGAATTTTAAGAGCAGCCTGATTATGATTTTGTCCGGTGCAAAAAAGAAAAGAAAGTACAAAACAAGAAGGTTCCGGCGTTTTGTGCTTGTTAAATTTAAAAAAGATATTTACCGGAACAACAAGAGCATTCCTTTAAGGTTCCTTGATGCTTTAGATGAAGGTTCATTGAAGGATGACGGTAAAGGTGCGGAACTTAATATCTCCGAAGAATCAAAGAAGAGGGTTAGCAGTCTTTTAGAAGAAGCAGGCATTATTTATCCTTTTAATATGATCGTACTTGCCCCCGGAGCAGGAAGAGCTACTAAACGATGGAATATAAAAGGGTTTGCCGAAGTAGGAAAGCATTTTATAAGATTGGGCTATGATGTTGCGATAATCGGGGGGGAAGAGGATAAAGATATTTGTAAAGCTGTATGCAGCCTTACTGGCGAAAAAGCAATTAACTTCTGCGGTAAAACAAATTTATCCGAAACTGCTGCATTTATGTCAATATGCCGACTGCTTATAAGTAACGATACCGGAGTTATGCATATGGCAGGTGCTCTTAATACACCGGTTGTGGCAATCTTCGGGCCTACAACAAAAGAGCTGGGATTCTTTCCGTTCAGAGGGATTTCTCAGGTTGTTCAAATCCCCCTTAAGTGCAGGCCTTGTTCATTCCATGGTACGGCGAAATGCTCTGAGCAGCATTTCAGATGCATGAATGATATCACAGCAGATATGGTAATTGAAGCAGCCGAAAATTTAATAACAGGTGCTTAAATGCAGATTATTTGGTTTCTGATTTATAATTTATGTGTTGTGCCTCTAATGTGGATTACGTTTAATATTCTGCAAATATGGAATAAAAAAGTTCGGAAGGGTGTTCTGGGCAGAAAAGGATTATTGAAAAAATTGGATAGAGATTTGGCCCGTTTCGAATCAAATTCTCCCCGTTTCTGGATTCACAACAGTTCCATGGGTGAATTTGAACAGGCAAAGCCGATTATTGGCAAACTTAAAGAAGATTTTCCAAATAGTTTTATTATAGTAACTTTTTTTTCTCCTTCAGGTTATGAACATACAAAAGAATATGATAAAGCTGATATATTAACATATATTCCTTTTGATTCCTGTTTTAAAGCAAAAAAGTTTATTGATATTGTAAAGCCTGATATGGCATTAATGATAAAGTATGATTTATGGCCCAACCATTTATGGTGCCTTCAGGAAAAGTCAATACCTGTTGTTCTCGTCAATGCCTCTATCCGGCCTGCTGTATTAACAGGAAATTTCCTTATCAAGAGTTTTTTCATGCCTTTTTATAAATATTTTAAATTCATTCTTACTATATCTCCGGAAGCAAAAGAGTTCATGGATAGTTCGTTGCATGAGCCTGATAAAGTATTTGTTGCAGGGGATACAAGATACGATCAGGTTGTAAAAAGAGCGGAATCTGCAGAAGCTGATGTCGAGAATCTGCGCAAAATTATGCACGGCCGAAGATGCTTTGTTGCAGGTTCAACATGGCCTTCTGATGAAAGAGAACTAATCCCTGCACTATATGCTGTATTTAAAAGAGATATTAAATTTTGGGTTGTGCTTGTGCCTCACGAACCGACTGAAGAGCATATATTTCAGCTTCAATCCCTGCTTGACAGTATAGGAATAAAACATGTACGATTTTCCGAACTAAATAAAAACGGAAGCGGTGATTTTGATGTTTTGATTGTAGACACAGTGGGCATTTTAGCAAGCCTTTACTCTCTTGCAGATATTACATTTGTGGGCGGGGGCTTTGCTCCGGGAGTGCACAGTGTTTTGGAGCCTGCTGCATTCGGCAAACTTGTGCTTTTCGGGCCGAAATATACAAACTCCTTTGAAGCGGAAAGACTCCTCGAAAAAGGAGGCGGAATTGTAGTAAGAGATGACAGGGAGATTGAAGCTGTGTTTACCGATTTCTTCAGCTCTGGGAGCTCAGGGCTTTCAAAAGGGGACAAAGCAGGACTATTGGTAAGAGAGAACCTCGGAGCAACAGAGAGAATAGTTGCCCATATAAAGAACTGTCTCAAAAACAATGATTAATATAAAAGACCTTACATTCTCATATACAACAGCAGGAGGAAAAGAATTATTTAATCTGAAAAAAATATCTTTTACTCTTCAAAAGGGGGAGAAAGTTGCTCTTATGGGAGCAAACGGGTCAGGCAAGACCACTTTTATCCGATGTATAAACGGCCTTCTCATACCTTCCGGCGGTGAAGTTGAAGTTGACGGCATCCCGTTAAATTTTTCCGATACACTTTATGAGGTAAGACGTAAAGTGGGTATGGTTTTCCAGAATCCGGATAATCAGATTGTTACAACAACCGTGGAACGCGAACTTGCTTTCGGCATGGAAAACATTGGCCTTGAAAGAGATGAAATGAGAAAGAGGATAAAAGAGGCACTTAAAATGTTTCATCTCGAAGAGCATATAAACAGGCCTCCGCACCTTTTATCAGGGGGCGAGAGACAGAGGCTGGCCCTTGCGTCAGTCTGGGTAATGAAGCCTGACTATCTGATTCTTGATGAACCTACATCTCTTCTTGATCCTGCCGGAAGAGAGGAAGTACTCTCCTTTATTCTTGATCAGGCGGATGAGGGTAATATGGGAATCCTGCTTGTAACTCAGTTTCCGGAGGAGGCATTGAGGTTTGACAGGCTGATAGTATTAAATGAAGGTGAACTTGTGCTTTCCGGTAAACCGGTTGATGTTTTCAGTGATTTTAATATTATGCGTTCTCTTGGGCTTGATATACCGGCAAGTGTGGAATTGGATCTGTTTCTCAAAGAGGTTCAGAGTGAATATCAGATCTGAAAATCTTTTTTTTACATATAGATCTATGATAAGTCTTGATTTTGATGCCCTGACCGATATATCCCTTGAAATACCCGCAGGGAAAATTACTGCCATTGCAGGGGCAGCAGGTTCAGGAAAGACAACACTGATTCAGCATTTTAACGGACTCCTGCAGCCTCAATCGGGAAAAATTTTTATAGATGATAAGGATATATTCGATAATAGCAGCAACATTACTGAAGTAAGAAAAAAAGTTGGTATTGTTTTTCAATTTCCCGAGTACCAATTTTTTGAAGAGAAAGTGTTTGATGAAGTTGCATTCGGCCCCGGGAATCAGGGGCTTGACAAGGATGAGGTTGAACAGAGTGTTATAAATGCAATAAATGCTGTGGGCCTTGATTTTGAAAAATACAGATCAAGATCGCCGTTTGTATTGAGCGGGGGGGAAAAGAGGCGTGTTGCAATTGCAAGTATCCTGGCAATGAAACCTCAGATACTTGTTATGGATGAGCCTACAGTCGGGCTTGACCCTTTGTCTGCGAAGACAGTAGAAAATATAATGCTTGAATATAAAAAAAACGGGAAAACAGTAATATTTGTTTCTCATAATATGGATATTATAAGCAGGATTGCAGAGAAAATAATAGTGTTGGAAAAAGGCAGAAAAATATTTGAAGGGGTAAAAGAAACTCTGTTTGAAGATTCCGAACTTATTAAAAATGCAGGGCTTACTCTGCCTGAGGTTTATAAATATATGATCAGTCTTAAAGAAAATGGTTTAGGTGTTAATCCAATGGTTTTTACAGTCAGTGACGCTAAGGCAGAGATAGTCAGGGCTATAAAAAAGGGCAGGTGAGTGCATCCGTAGACAAGCTCAGGATGAAGTTGAGAAATCCAGGATAAAATAAAAAGCTCATGTAGAGAAAAAAATATTAAAGGAGGTTGTTATGAGAAATGTCCCGTTAATAATTATTGCAGTTGTAATGCAGTTTTTATTTATTTCAATTGCAGTTGCTGCAGGCGGAAATGATACCCATCCGTTTTCAGTGCATGATATGCTGGCAATGCAGAGAGTATCCGATGTGCAGGTTTCTCCCAATGGAGACAAGATGGTTTTTGTACTGAGAACAACAGACCTTGATGCTGACAGGGGAAGAACAGATTTGTGGCTTGCCGATACTGACGGCAAAGGGTTGATGAGGCTTACGACTAATCCGGCTTCAGATTACAACCCCCGCTGGTCTGCATGTGGGAAAACAATATGGTTTATCTCAACCCGCTCAGGATCTGCACAAATATGGAAAATCAAAGTCAGCGGAGGAGAAGCCGAGCAGATAACTGACCTGCCTCTTGATGTAGGAAATTTAATTGTCGCCTCAAAGTGCGGAAAGATTGCTTTTACAATGGAGGTGTTTCCGGATAAACCCTGCCCCGGCTGCACAAGAAAAGTGCTGGATGCAAAGGAAAACAGCAAGGCATCAGGTGTAATTTTTGATAAAGTTTTTATACGGCATTGGAATACATGGATGGACGGCCGCAGATCGCATCTTTTTGTATTGAGTACAGAAGAAGAAAAATCAATTGACCTTATTGATTTAATGGAAGGCATGGATACTGATACACCTTCGAAACCTTTTGGCGGGCCGGAAGAAATTACATTTACACCTGACGGTAAGGGGCTTGTTTTTACTGCTTCTAATGCTGGCAGAGAAGAACCATGGTCTACAAACTATGACCTTTTTTACGTACCGGTTGACGGATCTGAAAAACCGGTAAATTTAACAAAGAAAAACAAGGCCTGGGATACAGCTCCTGTGTTTTCACATGACGGCAAAACACTGGCATATCTTGCAATGTCCAGGCCCGGGTACGAATCTGATAAATTTAATATAATCCTCAAAACCTGGCCTGATGGGAAAAAGAGAGTGCTTACAAAAGAATGGGACAGGTCTCCGTCATCTATCTCCTGGTCTGCTGATGATAAGACTGTTTTTGCAACAGCTTCCAATCTCGGCCAAAAATCTCTTTTTGCAATTGATGTTACTACAGGCAAGGTACGTACAATAGTCAAAGAGGGAAACATAGGTTCTCCATCAGCTGCAAATGATAAAATAATATTCGGCCTTGACAATCTTAAATCTCCGGTAGAGATTTATTCCGTAATGCCGGACGGTTCGGATCTTAAACAAATAACATACATAAACAAGAAGAATGTAGCAGCAGCACGTATGGGTGAGTATGAGCAGTTTACTTTTAAGGGATGGAATAATCAGACAGTGTACTGCTATGTTGTAAAGCCTGCTGATTTTAATCCAAAAAGAAAATATCCCGTAGCTTTTCTAATTCACGGAGGCCCTCAGGGATCATTCGGAAATCATTTCCATTACAGATGGAATCCTCAGGCATACGCAGGTGCAGGTTATGCTGCTGTTATGGTCGATTTTCACGGATCAACAGGATACGGGCAGAAGTTCTGTGATTCGATCCGCGGCGACTGGGGAGGGAAGCCTCTTGTTGATTTAAAGAAAGGACTTGCTGCAGCACTTAAAAAATATAAGTGGATGGATGGCAGCAGGGTTGGTGCTCTCGGAGCATCATTCGGCGGATTCATGATTAACTGGATTGAGGGAAACTGGCCTGATCGGTTCCGCTGCCTTGTAAACCACGACGGCAATCTTGATGAGCTGTTCGCATACTATGCAACAGAAGAGCTGTGGTTTCCCGAATGGGATCATAAAGGTACACCGTGGAATAACCCTATAGGATATCAGAAGCATAATCCGGTAAATTTTGTTAAAAACTGGAAAACTCCCATGCTTGTTATTCACGGACAGAGAGACTACCGTGTTGTACTTGATCAGGGTGTAGCTACTTTTAATGCTCTTCAAAGACGGGAAATTCCAAGCAAGTTTCTGTATTTTCCCGATGAGTGCCATTGGGTACAGAAGCCTCACAATTCCATTTTGTGGCATAATACAGTTATTGAATGGCTTGACAAATGGTGCAAGTAGTGTAGTAATTATTTTATCGCAGGGGCGTGATGCCCCTGCGAATAAAAAAAACTAATTATTAGCAACGAACAAAAGAAATTAAAAATAACGAGCAGATGATTAGGTGATACGGACTTTAAAAGGAATGGTGCTTTCGGCGAGGGTATACTTTGTGCTGAATTTGCCAAAACAAATGAGTTCCTTATAAATTAACCAGAGTATTACATGAAGGAATTCAATATCGTACGAAATATAATAAACACAGAATTCTGTAACAGTCAAAAGAAATTTCTGTATTACGGTAAACTGCCTGATGATACATTTAATCCTGAAGAAACAGTGTTGCCTGCAGTATCCCTTTATTTTAATTTAATTGATGAGGATAAAGTTATACCTATGGTTCAAGAATTCGGGAAACAGCAATTTTTATCAGACTGGGGAGTACGAATCTTACGGGAAGACAGCCCTATGTTTCATCCACGCGGTTATCATGTTGGCAGTGTATGGCCTCTTTTTACTGGCTGGGCAGCACTTGCTGAATATAATCATGGACAGTATTTGCAGGGTTATTCTCATGTTATGAATAACCTGTTAAATTATAGATTCTGGCCCAAAGGATATATTGAAGAAGTGCTAAATGGAGAAAATTATAAACCTTCCGGTGTATGCGGTCATCAATGCTGGTCAGAAACTATGGTTTTCCAAAAAACAGCGAAAAGTATATAGAGAAAGATGTAAGGTTCTTGTTAAAAAGGTAATACCTGAATAATAATTGGAATGACAGGCAAACATTGTTCTTAAATGATGAAAAATTTTGGAGGATGGCAAAATGAAAGCAGATGATCGTTTTTATAACAAATCCCGTTTATTTTTAGCGTTTCCATTGATTTTAATTTCTGTTTTATTTTCAGTGACATTTTATAATCAGTTGAATGCAGGAGTAAAAGTGGTTCAAGAGCCGCCCAAAGATTGTAAAAGTAGTTTTTACGCCGGGAATAGACAACCACTTTTACCTAACCCTCTTATCAAATTACCTATTGGTGCTGTACAACCCGAGGGATGGATTCGTCATCAGTTGGAATTAATGGCAAATGGATTTACCGGACATTTGAGTGAAATAAGTAAATACTGTAAAATTAAAGATAATGCCTGGGTTAGTCCGGACGGACGAGGGAAAAACGGTTGGGAAGAGGTGCCTTACTGGTTGAGAGGGTACATTGAATTGGGTTATATCCTGAATAACGAAAGAATTATTAACGAATCGAAACAGTGGGTAGAAGGTGTACTGTCCAGTCAGGGGGCTGACGGATACTTTGGGCCTCGTGATAACTGGGAGAAGGCTCAGGTTTCCTTTACGACGAAAAACGATATATGGCCCAACATGGTTATGCTTTATGTGCTGCGGTCTTATTATGATGCAACCAGCGATGAAAGAGTAATAAATCTGATGACAAACTATTTTAAATGGATGAAAACGATTCCCCTTGAAAATTTTCTTCCGGGAACATGGCAAAAGTGGCGCGGAGGAGATAATCTGGACCACATTTTATGGCTCTATAACCAGACTGGTTTAGATTGGCTGCTTGAACTGGCAATTGTAAATCATGATCAGACCGCTGACTGGGCTGGTGGAATTCCAACCTGGCATGGCGTTAATCTGTCTCAGGGATTTCGTGAACCTGCTGAGTTTTATCAACAGATACATGATCAGCGATACGTAGACGCCTCCGAACGTAATTTACATGCATTTATGGATGTGTATGGTAATGTGCCGGGAGGCATGTTTGCAGCAGATGAAAATGCCAGGGAAGGACATACAGGTCCAAGACAGGCTGCAGAGACATGCACAATGGTAGAATTTATGCATAGTGATGAAATGATGCTCAGGATTACAGGCAATACCAAATGGGCAGATCATTGTGAGAATGTTGCTTTTAACTCTCTTCCTGCATCAATGACACCTGATTTGAAAGGACTGCATTATCTTACTGCACCGAATATGGTTCAGTTAGACAGAAAAAGTAAAGCACCCATTCTTGAAAATGGAGGAAATATGCTGTCCTTTAATCCGTGGAAGTATCGGTGCTGCCAGCACAATGTCTCTTTTGGGTGGCCATTTTACGCAGAAAGGCTTTGGATGGCTACTCGTGATAATGGATTAGCTGTAGTATTTTACGCCCCAAATACTGTGTCTGCCAAGGTCGCAGAGGGTGAAAAAGCTACAATTCAGGAAAAAACAAATTATCCATTTGATGAATCCGTTTATTTTAAATTGTCCCTAAGAAAAAAAGCCAAGTTTCCTATCTATTTTCGAATCCCCGGGTGGGCATCTGAAGTACACCTGAAAATTAATAATAGAAAAATTTCCTTAAACAATCAATCTTCGGGCTGGATAAAAATTGAAGATAGGTGGAAAGATGGTGATCAAATTAAATTAGCCTTTCCAATGAAAGTAACAGTAAAAACATGGAAGAAAAATAAAAATTCTGTCTCAGTAAACAGGGGGCCTCTGAGTTATTCATTGAAAATAGATGAAAACTGGGTTCGTTACGGAGGCACTGATAAATGGCCTGCATACGAAGTTTTTCCC
>JAGGVB010000140.1 GCA_021158245.1 bacterium
AAATTCGTCGGCGTACCCGGGTTGTTGGTATTTTCCCAAATCAAGAATCATGCTTAAGATTGATCACAGCAGTATTGCAGGAAATTCATGAAGGATGGATTGTTGGGAGAAAATATATAAACTTTGAGAATAATAAGGACGAGGAGAACCTTAAATTACCAATTTACAGAAAAAATGTTGCATAATCAAAATTTATAGGGAATATTTTATATGAAAATAAATAGCATGCTTGCAAGATTTTCAGCTTACGGGTTTTTAAAAAATCAGAGATATTTTGAGCCCTTTTTTATATTATTCCTTATGGATAAAGGCCTCAATTTTACAGAGATAGGCCTGCTTGTCGGGTTTCGGGAATTGTTTATAAATATTATGGAGATTCCAAGCGGAGGATTTGCTGATTTTTACGGAAGAAGGCGAAGCATGATAGTGTCATTTTCTTCCTATATAATCTCCTTTCTTATCTTCGGACTGTCAGGGCCGCATATCTGGCTTCTTTTTACTGCAATGTTTTTCTTTTCAATTGGAGAGGCATTCAGAACCGGTACGCATAAGGCACTTATTTTTACCTGGCTCAGAATTCATAACAGACTTGATGAAAAAGTGCGTATTTACGGATATACCAGATCGTGGTCCAAACTGGGATCGGCGTTTTCAATAATAATTGCAACATATCTTGTATTAAGAGAGCATAACTATTCAGCGGTTTTTTTCTATACATTAATTCCGTATCTGCTTGGTCTGATAAATTTTTTCTTTTATCCTGCTGAACTTGAGGGTGAAAAAAAGAAAGATGTATGTATTTCCAGGCTTTTTTCACATGTATTCCGTTCTATGGTTCTATCTGTAAAGCGTGCCGGCCAGAGGAGATTGATTCTTGAGTCAATGTGTTTTGAGGGATTTTTTAAAGCGACAAAGGACTATATCCAGCCTATGGTAAAGAATTTTGCCATTGCTATTCCGGTGTTTGTTACTCTTGGAAAAGGAAGCAGAACTCCTGTTTTAATCGGCCTTGTTTATTTTGTACTGTATTTATTGTCTGCAGTAGGAAGCAGAAAATCACATTCTTTTGTTTCAGCCTTTAAGAATGAAGAGAGGGGGGCAGCTATTATCTGGAAGATTGCTTCTGTCCTGTATATTTTAATGATCCCGTTCCTTGCAGCAAAGAGTTACCCTGCAGCTATTCTGTTTTTTATTGGGCTCTATTTTCTGCAGAATATATGGAGGCCCATATTAATCAGCAGGTTTGATAAATTTGCAACAGAAGAGGACGGAGCAACAGTGCTTTCAATTGAAAGCCAGGCTAAATCAATTGCTGCAATGATTTTTGCACCTATAGCAGGAATGTTTATTGATTTGGTCAGAACGCGAAACATTGGCGGCGAGTTCTGGCCTGTTGCTGCCGTAGGTGCTGTTCTCAGTATTGCTATGGTTGTTACGAAAAGGAATCATAGAGCTGAATAAATGAATCATTCATGACTCTTTTAAGAATGAATTAGAAATACCTTGCTTTTGAAAATAAAAGTCCGTATAATTTTAGAAATAGATTTTCCCCTTTAAACGGGTCCGGCGAGATCGGAAAGGGGAGCGTGAATTCGACAGAGAAACACCTCCCTGACATAGAAGCCGGGGAGGTGTTTTTTTTAAATTAACTTTGAGGCGAATATGAAACTAAAAGCCGAATTAATGGACAGTATGGCTGTGTCCAGGACATTAATGCGCGTAACTCATGAAATTTGTGAAAGAAACAAAGGTGTGGAGAATCTGGCGATTATCGGGATTAGGAACAGGGGAGATATACTTGCAAGGCGAATTAATGAAAATATCAAGAGAATAGAAAAGGTGAGCATTCCTATCGGGATTCTTGATATCACACTGTATCGTGATGATTTCCGCCTGTTTTCAGAACGTCCTGTTGTACAGGAAACGGACATAGATTTTGATCTTACAAATAAGAGAGTTATCCTTGTTGATGATGTTTTATTCACAGGAAGAACAGTAAGAAGCGCTCTTGATGCTGTAATTGATCTGGGCCGCCCATCTATGATTCAGCTTGCTGTGCTTATTGACAGGGGGCACAGAGAGCTTCCTATCAAACCGGATTATGTAGGAAAGAATGTACCTACGTCAAATGATGAACAAATCCAGGTTAAATTAAAAGAAGTTGACGGGGAAGATTTGGTTCTTCTTATTGAACCTTAATTAGATAGGGAGAAAAAATGCAATTAAAAAGCAGACACTTGCTTGGGTTGGAGGGCGTTGATAAAGAGGAGTTGACTCTGATTCTTGATACTGCAGAATCATTTAAAAATGTACTTGCAAGAGAGATACCTAAGGTGCCGACATTACGCGGGAAAACCGTTGTAAATTTTTTTTACGAGCCTTCCACAAGAACACGTTTTTCTTTTGAACTGGCAGAGAAGAGGCTTTCCGCTGATGCTGTTAATTTCTCAAAAGCAAGTTCCAGCGTATCCAAGGGGGAAGATTTAAAAGATACAATTCGAAATATCGAAGCAATGAGGATAGATTTTGTTGTAATAAGGCACTCTTCACCCGGAGCGCCTCATTTTATTTCGCAATGCGTAGATGCTTCTGTTATAAATGCAGGGGACGGAGCGCATGAACATCCGACGCAGGCTCTGCTTGACATGATGACAATGAGGCAGAAGATTGGAGACCTTAAAGGCAAAAGAGTTGTGATTGTCGGTGATATTATGCACAGCCGTGTCGCAAGATCAAATATATTCGGATTAAAAGCCTTAGGTGCAGAAGTAGGTGTATGCGGTCCAGCGACACTCTTACCTGTTGCAATTGAAGAAATGGGGGTCAAAGTTTACCCTCATATAGAGGATGCTATGAGGGAAGCTGATGTCCTTAATATCCTTCGGATTCAGCTCGAGAGGCAGGAGGGTGGGCTCTTTCCCAGTTTGAGGGAATACAGAGCCCTTTTTGGTTTAACGAGAGAGCGGCTTAGCCGGTTGGGCAAAGAGCTGCTAATTATGCATCCCGGGCCAATGAACCGTGGTGTTGAAATTGACAGCGAAGCTGCTGACTCAATGCATTCTGTTATTCTTCAGCAGGTGACTAACGGAGTTGCAGTCAGAATGGCTGTTCTTTATCTTTTATCCGGAGGCAAGGGGAAATTTGAAGGAGAAGAAAATGAATAAGAAAAATTTCCGAAGCGTGGAAAATCAGGCTTCAATTCTTTTGAAAAACGGGCATATTCTGGATCCCTCTGTTTCCCTTGATAAGAATGCAGATATTTTGATTAGACAGGGAAAGATTGCCGAGATTGGAAAAATTGATGAAAGCTCCTTCGGGGGCAAGATACTTGACTTAAAGGGAAAGTATATTGTTCCAGGATTTTTTGATTTGCATGTTCATTTCAGAGAACCGGGATATGAAGGCGCCGAAACGATAAAATCCGGTATCAGTTCTGCTATGGCAGGCGGTTTTACAGGAGTATGTGTAATGCCTAACACAAGCCCTGCGTGTGATAACAGAGGGCAGGTTGATTATATTAATGAAAAGGCCAGAGGTTCTATTGTTGATGTTTTTCCCATTGGTGCAGTAACAAAGAAAAGAGAAGGTAATGAGCTGACTGAAATGGCAGATATGGTTGAAGGCGGCGCAGTGGCTTTTTCTGATGACGGATCTCCGGTTAAAACAGGGGCAATTTTACGAAGTGCAATTGAGTATGCTTCTATGCTTAATAGAGTTATTATAGATCATTGTGAAGATACTGCTATTTCTCAGGACGGAGTAATGAATGAAAGTATTGTATCAACAGAGCTTGGAATGAAAGGCATTCCGAGTATTAGTGAAGAAATTATTGTTGCAAGAGATATTGCAGTAGCGGAGTATATAAATAAACCGGTCCACCTTGCACATATTTCAACTGCCGGTTCTGTAAGGTTGATCAGAGATGCGAAGAAGAGAGGCATGAAAGTAACGGCGGAGACATGCCCTCACTATCTCACTCTTACAGAAGAAGAGGTTAGGGATTTTGATCCGAATTTTAAAATGAATCCGCCTCTGAGAGGGGAAAAGGACAGGGAAGAGTTGATAAAAGCAATCAAGGACGGTACAATTGATGCCATTGTAACAGACCATGCACCACATTCCATAGAAAGAAAAGATAAAGAATTTAATTCATCGGCATTCGGAGTCATCGGACTTGAAACAGCAATCGGAGTAATTCTGACACATTTGGTACATAAAAATAAAATATCAATGAGCGATTTGGTGTTTTTATATTCAATCAATCCCAGGAGAATATTAGGTGTTACGCCAGTAAGAATTCAAAAAGGAGAGAATGCGAATCTATCTATTTTTGATCCGAATAAGGTGTGGATTGTAAAAAAGGAAGAGTTTTTGTCCAAATCAAGGAACACGCCATTTGATAATTGGGAATTAATTGGAAAGTGTACAGGTATATACAATCAAAGTAAATTATATTATTCGGAATAAAAATCTTGACATAAGACTGTAAATTATTTACATTAATAAGCTTTATTTTAAATAAACAGAAGGAGCTTAAAATCGTGAAAACTGTTGTGCCTAAAAAAGAAGACGTGCAAATAAATTGGTACATCTTAGATGCACAGGATCAAGTACTTGGAAGATTAGCGAGTCAGATTGCAATTCTGCTCAGGGGTAAGCATAAACCTGATTTTACACCGCATCTTGATCTCGGCGACCATGTTGTTGTAATCAATGCTGAAAAAGTACTGCTTACAGGTGATAAGGTAGAAAAAAAAACATATAGCAGGTATTCCGGATATCCCGGCGGCCTTGATGTCCAGAATGTTGATACGGTGTTAAAAAAACATCCTGAAAGAGTGGTTATGCATGCAGTAAAGGGAATGCTTCCAAAGAATTCTCTCGGAAGAAAGATGCTGAAAAAACTGCGTGTTTACGCAGGGCCCGAACACCCGCATAGTGCACAGCAGCCAAAAGAATTACCTGATAATTTGAGGAGAATATGAAAGAAACAAGTTATTATGCTACAGGTAGACGCAAGGAGTCAGTTGCCCGTGTATGGCTGACCCCAGGTACAGGTAAAATATCAGTTAATAAAAAAGAACTGAATGAATATTTTAAGAGGCCTACGCTTGAGATGATTATACATCAGCCATTGGATGTAACAGAATCAAAAGAGATGTATGATATACGTGCATTTGTTAAGGGAGGCGGATTAACCGGCCAGGCGGGAGCAATGGTTCTCGGTATTTCAAGAGCTCTTTTGAAAGCAAATGAAGAGATGAAAAGTGTTTTGCGGTCAAACGGATTCCTTACAAGAGATCCTCGCGAAAAAGAGAGGAAAAAGTACGGACAGCCTGGCGCACGCAAAAGATTCCAGTTCTCAAAGAGATAGAATATATTTTATAAATTATAGAATAAACATTCCCTGATTTCCAATTGGGTGCCGGGAGATATTCATGATTTCCCGGTTTTTTGGAAAAAGGACGGGTATGCGGGTTGTAACCCAGAAAAGGAGAAAAATATGGCAGAAGTAACTTTGCAGCAGCTCCTGATGTCTGGGGCGCATTTTGGGCATTTGACACGCAGGTGGAATCCCAAGATGAAGCCCTATATTTTTATGGAGCGTAACGGTATTTACATTATTGATCTCAACAAAACAATGATTTGTATGAAGAATGCTATTGAAGAGATCAAGAAAATTGTTGCACGTGGTGAAAAAATTCTATTTGTCGGAACAAAAACGCAAGCGAGAGATATTGTAAGGGTTGAGGTGGAGCGGTGCGGTATGCCGTACGTAACTGAACGTTGGCTTGGAGGTATGCTGACAAATTTTACTACTATTAAAAAAAGTATTAAGCATTTCAAGAATCTTGAAAAGATGTCGACTGACGGAACTTACGAAAAGCTGACCAAAAAAGAAGTGCTTACGATTGAACGAAAAAAAGAGAAGCTCGAAAATAGCATAGGCGGTATTAAGGATATGAATCGCATTCCGGGGGGAATTTTTATCGTTGATACTAAAAAAGAGGCTATCGCTGTTGCAGAAGCAAAGAAAATGCATATCCCAATCTTTGGAATGATTGATACAAACTGTGATCCTGATCCAATTGATTTTCCGATTCCTGTTAATGATGATGCTTTTAAATCAATCAGCTTAATTGTACATACTATAGCAGATGCAATAATTGAAGGACAGGCAGAAGCCGGAATTGAAGATGCTAAAGAGATGAAAGAAAAAGAAGGTGTTACTGAAAAAAAAGAATGATATGTTCTAATTGAATAATAATAATGTAGGATTTATTATATAATTGTAAGGAGATTTAAATGGCCATTACTGCCGAACAAGTAAAAAAACTCCGCGATCTGACTGGTGTAGGAATGATGGATTGTAAAAATGCTCTTAAAGAGACAGACGGAGACATTGAGAAAGCAGTGGATTATCTCAGGAAAAAGGGGATCGCTTCTGCTCAAAAACGCGCTGGCAAGGCAACTAATGAAGGTGCTGTAGTTTCTTATATACATCCGGGTAACAGGCTTGGAGTTTTAATTGAAATTAATTGTGAAACTGATTTTGTTGCAAAAACGGAAGATTTTCTTCAGATAGCAAGAAATATTGCAATGCATGTTGCTGCTACTAATCCTGCTGCTATTACAAGAGAAGAAATTGATCAGGATGCGCTTGATAAAGAAAAAGAAATATTTAAAACTCAGGTAATAGAAAGCGGTAAACCTGAGAACGTAGTTGATAAAATTGTAGAAGGAAAAATTGAGAAATATTATCAGGAAAATGTTCTCTTAGAGCAAAGTTATGTAAAAGATCCGTCACATACAGTTGAGGAATATCTCCTCGAAGTGTCAGGCAAGCTTGGAGA
>JAGGVB010000141.1 GCA_021158245.1 bacterium
ATTGATACAGGCTATATCAGTGAGTGCAATGATGCAATGGCTAAGATGTACGGTTCGGATTCCAAAGATAATATACTTGGAAGAAAATTGCAGGAATTTTCACTTGACAGAGATACATCAATAAAAAGGTTAGTGGATTTTGTAAAACATAATTTTCAGACTAAACTTCTTGATAACTCGGAATACGATATTGACGGCAGCATAAAATATTTCAGGAATTCTTATTCAGGTTATATTTCCGAAGGTGTATTAAAATGGATTTGGGGTATTCAGACTGATATCACAGAAAAAAAAGAATCTGAAAAACTTCAGCAGGTTATGTATGATATTGCAAACGAAGCATTAAGTGTAGAGAATCTTGAAGAGCTCTTTGATAAAATAAGAATAAATATCGGTAAAATTGTTAATTCCTCAAATCTTTTTATTGCATTATTAAACAACGATAAGAAAAAATTAAAAATAGCATATTCAACTTCCATGGATAAAATTAATCTGGATTTAACAAATAAGAAATCTATTACCAAATACGTGATAGATACTGATAAATCACTTTTGCTCAGTCTTGATGATATTAATGAGCTCCATAATAAAGGGCATATAGAGTTAATCGGCAGGCCTGCGCAATCATGGCTGGGTGTTCCATTGCATTTGGGTAAATCAGTTATAGGAGCAGTTGTTCTTCAGAGTTATACTAATCCGAAACAGTTTAGCAACAAACATCTTGAGTTTTTAAGTTTTATATCAAACCAGATAGCAATTTCAATTGAGAGAAATTTCAAAGATGAACAAATGCGTAATTCGCTGAAAGAAAAAGAAGTTCTTTTAAAAGAAGTTCATCACAGAGTAAAGAATAATCTCCAGGTTATTTCAAGTCTTTTAAGCCTGCAGACCAAACAGGTTAAGGATAAAAAATCTCTGGAACTTTTCAGGGAAACACGTGATCGAGTACGGTCCATATCGCTTGTTCATGAACGTCTTTACGCAACAAAGGATTTCAGCAGTATAGATTTTAATGATTATGTTTATAATCTTGGTTACGAACTGTTCAGAACATACGGCATTAATCCGGACAGAGTTTCTCTTAATATAAATATAAATAATGTTGTGCTTGATGTCGAATCAGCAGTACCATGCGGGCTTGTCATTAATGAACTCATTTCAAATTCTTTAAAATATGCTTTCCCTGGCTCCTCAAATAAAAGAAAAGGGAGAGTTACTATATCAATGAAGGAAAAACAGAACGGGATAATTGAACTTAAAGTTTCTGATAATGGTGTAGGCGTGCCTGAAGGAATTGATATTTTGCATTTGGATTCGCTTGGCCTTAAACTAGTCTCTATACTTGTAGAAGACCAGCTTCAGGGTAAAATCAGGATTAGCAGCAAAGAAGGGCTCTCTTATAAAATATCTTTTAAGAAAATATTATAAATGATAAAAAAGTAACTACAAAGAACAGAATTCGATTTGTATTTGCAGAAAAAAAGCGGGGAAGGTTGATGTTAAAAGCTCGAATACTTGTTGTTGAGGATGAGGGCATAGTAGCAGAAGATATCAGGCAGGTTCTGATTAAACTCGGATATTATGTAATTGATACTGTTGCTGATGGTGATGAAGCTATTAAATTAGTGCAAGAGGAAAAGCCCGACCTTGTGCTGATGGATATTGTACTAAAAGGTGAAAAAACAGGAATAGAAGCGGCAAAGGAGATATATAAATTTAATGTTCCTGTTATTTATTTAACGGCATATGCTGATGAAACTACAATTGATAAAGCAAAAATGACAGCTCCTTTTGGGTTTATCCTTAAACCATTTGAAGAACAGGAGCTTAAAAGTACAATTGAGATGGCTTTATATAAACACAAAATGGAGATGAGGTTAAGAGAAAAGGAGCTGTGGTTCTCTACAACTCTGATGAGTATAGGTGACGGAGTTATTGCTACAGATGTTAAAAGTAAAATTATTTTAATGAATTCGATTGCAGAGAATCTCACAGGTTGGAACCAGAAAGATGCCAAGGGGCAGCCTCTTGGAAAAGTTTTTAATCTTGTAAAAGAGGACGGAGCAAAAATAGATCTGGATATTGCAGATGTGTTTAAACGCGGAAGATTAATGAGCCTCCCCGCTGAGACATACCTTCTTTCACGAAATGGTTCAAAAATACCAATTGACGACAGCATTGCTCCGATTACAGATCAAATACTGGGTATAACAGGCGCTGTAGTAGTATTTCACAACATTGTTGAAAGAAAACTTGTAGAAAGAGCACTTAAGGAGAGTGAAGAGCGATACAGAAGCCTGTTTGAAGAGTCTCATGATGCAATATATATTACTACAAGAAACGGGCAATTCGTTCTTGTCAATCAATCGGCTTTGGAGCTTTTCCATTATACCAAGGAGGAGATTGTCAAATTAAATATTAAAGATCTGTTTGTTGACGAAGATGCATGGAAAGAGTTTAAATTGCTGATTGAGGAGAATGAATCTGTAAAGGATTTTGAAGTAGAATTCTATAATAAGGAAAGAGATTCAATATACTGCATTCTAACTGCCAGCCTTAGAAAAGATGATGATGGGGAGGTGCATGGTTATCAGGGCATAATAAGAGATGTTACAGATAAAAAACGTTCTGAGTTAGAGAGAGAAAAGATAAAAGCACAACTCATGCAGGCACAAAAGATGGAAGCAATTGGAGTTCTTGCCGGAGGTGTTGCACATGATTTTAATAATCTGCTTACTATAATTCAAGGCAACATTGATTTGGCTTTAATGAGAATGGATAAAGAACAGGATAAAGAATTATTCAGTGACCTTACAGCAGCTCAGGATGCGTCTCTTCGTGCAGCTGATCTTACAAGCCAGCTTCTTCTGTTCAGCAGAAAACAGCCAATGCGTTTTGTAAAGGAAGATTTGAATCAAATTATTGAGGATATGCTCAAAATGCTTCACCGCCTGATCGGTGAAGATATCAGTATCAAAACAGATCTTTCCGATGAACTTTTAAAAGCCAGAATTGACAGGGGAAGTATTGAACAATTAATAATGAATCTTGCTGTAAATGCAAGAGATGCAATGCCTGACGGTGGTGAGATTAGAATAAAGACCTGTAATGCAGAAAATGGGAGTCTTTTATTCCAGAGAGAAGAAAATTCCAACTATGTGATGTTTTCCTTTTCTGATACAGGTATGGGAATAGAAGATGAAGTCATTGACCATGTGTTTGACCCGTTTTTTACTACAAAGGGCCCGGGCAAGGGCACAGGCCTGGGGCTTTCCGTTGTTTATGGAATTGTACAGCAGCATGGCGGGTGGATAGATGTTGAAAGCCAAATAGGAAAAGGCACTGTTTTTACAATTTATATACCTGTTGCAACAGATGATATTGAGGATTTAAAGAGAAGCCGTATAGATGAAGATACAATTAAGGGAAACGGGGAGAGGATACTTGTTATTGAAGACGAAGAAGGTGTGAAGGAATTTGTATGTACAGCCCTTACAAAATACGGATATAAGATATTTCAGGCTTCAACTTTAGCTGCAGCGAGGGAACAATTGGAACAAAGGAGTGCATTTTTTGACCTTGTTTTGTGTGATGTAGTGCTTCCTGACGGGAACGGCCTTAACCTTCTTGAAGAGAAATATTTTACTGACCTGTCAATCCCTATTATTTTCTCCAGCGGTTATACCGGGGAAAAGTCGAGATGGGAAACAATAAGGGACAAGGGCATACCTTTTATACAAAAACCTTTTACTGTTAATGAATTACTTGTTAAAATAAAGGATACTTTTTCCTTATAAAAAATAGTTTTATGAAGAATAAAAAGATAATATCAACTATTGGTGGGAATGATTACAAAAATGCAGTTAGCGGATTTTTGTCAAATTATTCAATAACTGCTAATATTGCTGAATTATCTGTTTTGCATGAGATAGTCAAAAAGTTTTCGAAATTCCCCTATGAAAACCTAAGTAAAATAATAAAAAACAGAAAAACAGAGGGGCTTAATAAATTACGGCTTCCGGAAGAAGTGTTTGAAGAAAATCGTGAATACAATTTTGGAGGAACTTGCTTTTCATTAACGTTTTATTTGAAGAAAATTCTTGTATCTGCAGGATTTAGCACGTATCCTGTGCTGGCAGATATGAAATGGGGGAAAAATGTCCACTGCAGTCTGGTGGTGCTCCTTGATGGAGTGAAATATCTTGTTGACCCGGGTTACCTGATTACAACTCCAATGGAGATAAACAAGTTAAAACCAAAAATGTACAAGACGGAATTTTCCGGAGTGGAATTGATTTTCAGAAGAGACAGCAGAAGAGTTGAACTGTATACTTTTAATTCAGCCGATAGAAAATGGCGCTACTCGTTTGAAGATAAACCCGTAACTGAAGATGAGTTCGCAAAAGCGTGGCTGGAATCATTCAGTTTAAAGACAATGAAAGGCCTGTGTCTAAACAAGGTTGAAAATAATACCAGAATATATATACATAACACTTTTATGAGAGAGGAGAACTTTAATACCAAGAAAAACTATAAAATTAAAAATAATCTGCACCAAACTATTTATGATAGATTCGGCATTAAAACAGATTTGGTAGAAGAGGCTATGGAGTACGTCAAAGAGTTGTCTTTGAGTAAAGAGTGATGATAAGTGGCTGAGATTGAAAGAATAATCTAAAATTGTTAACCGTAATTTATTATTCTTAAATTTAAAATATAGAAAATAGTTATATCAATGGGAGGGTGAGTTGTTTTGTTATAAATGCGGAAAAGAAATAAA
>JAGGVB010000142.1 GCA_021158245.1 bacterium
CACTTTCACCTTGACATTTTTTATTCATTTTACTACATTTACAGCTACTGCCGAAGTGGCGGAACTGGTAGACGCGCTGCGTTCAGGGCGCAGTGTTCTTTACGGACGTGGGGGTTCAAATCCCCCCTTCGGCACAAGGTGTTCTCTTTTTCAAAGGAGACACCTTTTTTAATGAGCTTCGTACCAATTTTTTCCTATACCAACATCAACTATAATCGGGACAGAAAGTTCTATTGCATTTTCCATCTCTTTTTTTACCATATCTTTTAATCTTTCAATTTCATTCTCCGGTACTTCAAACAAGAGTTCATCATGAATCTGAAGAATCATCATTGACTTCCATTTCTCTTGCCTCAGCCTTTCTCCTATACGTACCATTGCAACTTTTATCAGATCAGCTGCTGTGCCCTGAATTGGAGTATTTACAGCCGTTCTTTCACCGAAATTGCGGATATTCTGATTACTGCTCTTAAGCTCGTAAAGATATCTTCTTCTATTAAGAAGTGTAGTAACAAATCCATTCTTGTACCCTTCCGATATGGTATTTACAATGAATTCATTTACTTTAGGATATCTTACAAAATATGCAGTTATAAACTGTTCAGCCTCTTTGACAGGTATTCCAAGCCTTCGTGCAAGTCCGTAAGGCCCCATACCGTACATGATCCCGAAATTTATCTCTTTAGCTTTGCGTCTCATATCAGGAGTAATCCTGCTAATATCAGCTGAGAATATATCTGCAGCAGTACGGGAATGGATATCTTCATTATTTATAAATGCATTTTTCAGAGTCTCATCTCCGGAAAGATGCGCCATAATGCGCAGTTCTATCTGACTGTAATCAGCGGACACGATAAACCAGTCTCTGTTCTCCGGGATAAAGGCTTTTCTTATTTCTCTTCCGAGATCAGTTCGAACCGGAATATTCTGAAGATTGGGATTACTTGAGGATATCCGCCCTGTTGCAGTAACGGTCTGGTTAAATGAAGCATGAACCCTGCCTGTCTTCTTATTGATAAGGCCGGGTATAGCATCAATGTATGTTGATTTGAGTTTTGAAAGCTGTCTGTATTCAAGCATCTTTCCTGCAAGCGGATGAGCAGATAATGATTCCAGTACCCTCACGTCCGTTGAATAGCCTGTCTTTGTTTTTCTTATTCTTTTAATCCCCAACTGCTCGTGCACCTTAAGTTTTTCAAAAAGAATAACGCCAAGCTGCTGAGTGGAGTTAATATTAAACTCTTCTCCTGCAATGTCAAATATGTCACTGCGTATATTTTCCAGCTTGGACTCCATCTCTTTTGACATTCTGCCGAGCATGTCAACATCAACTGCAACTCCTGTTTCTTCCATCTCAAGAAGAACCTTAACGAGCTTCATCTCAACATCACGAAACAGCGAATCCATGCCGAGCTTTTTAATTTCCGGCTCAAGGTGTTTTTTTAACTGGAACGCAACATCTGCATCCTCACACCCGTATTCCGAAATAAGCTCAAGATCCACATCATCCATAGTTATCTGCTTCTTGCCTGTACCAATGAGCTCTTTTGTAGGTATCTTGGTAATATTAAGGAATTCTCTTGCAAGTGCATCAATATTAAATTCACGGGATGTAGGATTAATGAGGTATGCTGCAACCATTGTATCAAAATCCACACCCTTTAAATCAACACCGTTCTGCTGCAGAACATGCCAGTCGTATTTTATATTCTGTCCGCACTTTTTCAGATTCGGGTCTTCCAGCGCAGGGCGCAAAATTTCAATAACCTGCTTTAAGGGACTCCCCCCTGTCTCAATAAAAATCGGCAGGCCTCTGTACTTTTCAGGAACCATAACCGGTACATAAACAGCTTCATTAGCTTTCCAGGAAAAGGAGATACCTACAATCTCCGCTTCAAGGGGGTTTAGAGATGTTGTTTCGAGGTCAAGGGAGAATTCACCTGCTTTATAAAGCTCATTTTTAAGATAACTAATTTCCGTCAGCGATGTTGCATATCTGTATTCATGCTCCTTTCTCTGATAAACCGAGGGGGCAAAATTGATATCGCTATTTTCCAGGTCTGTTATAAATTTTTTAAACTCCAGTGTAATGAACAAATCTTTAATCTTCTGTGTATCATCAATACGGTACTTAAGTTTCTCAGGATTAAATTCAACCGGGACATTAGTATCCAGCGTAACCAGCTCTTTTGAAAGTACTGCAGATTCCCTGTTCCGAAGCACTTTCTCTTTAATGCCCTTTTTCGGATAATCTTCAATCTTTTCAAGGGCGCCTTCAAGAGAGCCGTACCGTGCAATAAGGTCAAGTGCGGTTTTGGGGCCTACACCGGG
The DNA here is from genome assembly GCA_021158245.1 of bacterium. Taxonomy (NCBI): domain Bacteria; species bacterium. Next base: position 2,332 of record JAGGVB010000142.1, read on the forward strand.
TATACCCGGAACATTATCAGATGTGTCACCCATTAATCCCAGAAGGTCAATCACTTTATCAGGAGGAACCCCAAGTTTCTCTTCAACTTTCTCTGCATCAAAAACCTCAACTCCGTTTCCAGGTGTGCGGCTCTTTAAAGAGTAGAGAAAAACATTGGGAGACACAAGCTGCATCAGGTCTTTATCGCCGGTTACAAGAAAAACCTTCATTCCTTCCTTCTCAGCCTTTCTCGCAATTGTACCCATTATATCATCAGCTTCAAAACCGGCCATTTCAAGAATAGGAATTTCAAAAGCTTCAACTACACTTCTGATCAGCGGAAGCTGCTCAACCATATCATCCGGCATCTTCTCTCTTGTTGCCTTGTATTGGGGATAAAGCTTGTGCCGAAATGTAGGCGCCTTCATATCAAACACACAGCCGAGATATTCAGGTTTTTCTTCCTTTAATATTCTGATAATTGCTCCGGTAAAACCATACACGCCCCCCGTATTTATACCTTTTGAATTAATCAGCGGATTTTTTATAAATGCAAAATACGAGCGGTATGCAAGTGCAGTTCCGTCAATTAAAAAAAGACGCTTTTGCCCGTTCTCTGTTGAGCCCATCAGGAACTCTCCGTTCTGTTTTAATCGTTCAAACTCTGCGAGTCAAGAATGCATATCGCTGACTGCTTCTTTCTCACAACAGGTATTTTTAAAACATCTCCCGGCCGGATTCTCGAGAGATTCTTTTCAGGGTTGAATGCCAGTATCAGCCACACAGGCACATCAAATCTTTTATTTGCAACATTCCACAGAGTATCACCGGATCTTATTTTATAAAATAACGAATCCCTGACTGTATAAGAATAAAAATATTTCTTCATCAGGGTTTTATGATAAGCCATCCTTTTTTTTTCAAAATCTTTTCTGCTGATTCTTTTAAATATGAGTTTTATCTTCTGGCCTGTCCGGATATTCTGTCCGTACTGAAGTTTATTTATTAATCTTAGCCGCCATGTAGGTACTTTAAGCCAGTCAGCATAATGCCCCAGAGTTTCTGCAGGGTATACAATCAAATATCCACTTTTTACTGATAGCATTCCTTTAAGATAATCAGCAGAAAGCAGGCTTAAACTCAATGAAAAATCGGAAACAGGTTTAACAAAACCGTCAGCTACTTCAATACTATTATTATTTAAAGAGCTACCCTCACTCATGTCTCTGTCTGATTGCGACAGAGATTTATTTAAAGTCTTTACATCTTCCACACGGACAAAATCAAAAGCAGCCTTGACTGCCTGCATCACAACTTCAGGAAGGCTTATACCCTCCTTTTTTGAATTTTCCGACAGCAGTTTCTCATTGTATGCAGAAATTTCTCTTCCCATCTTTTTATAAACCGGAAGGCGGAGAGCATAACCGGAGGGCAGAGAGTATCCTCCGGAAAAAACTTTTTCCTTTAATGCGGGGTTGTACCTTTTCACAACCTCGGCAGAAAGATTAAATACTGAAATAACAGAATCCAGCGGTGTACTCTTTTTTAATGTATATTCTCTGAATCTCAGAAGAGGTTCGGGATTTATATCAGGAAAATACCTGCTGCTGTTTTCAGCTACATGGCATGCAGCGAGGAACTCAGCGTAGAAATTTTTTGAAGCAAATCCGAACCGTCTTGATTTATATAGAGTTACGATACGTACAATATCATCTGAACCTGTTGATACTGCAGCCCGTTTTACTCCGGAAAGCCCATGGTTGTATGCAGTAACTGCAAGAGGCCAGGAACCGAGCTCTTCATAGCACTCTTTAAGGTATTTTGCCGCAGCCCCTGCACTTAAAAAGGGATCCGCCCTTTCATCAAGGACACGATTTATCAAAAGGAATCTTCTGCCTGTTGACCGTGTAAACTGCCACATACCCTTTGCACCGGTACGAGACCTTGCTTTCGGATTAAAGGAAGATTCTACATGGGGGAGATAAACCAGGTCTTCAGGAAGGCCTGAATCCGCAAATATTTTTTTGAAAATTCCCACATAAGCTCCGGATCTTTTTATTCCGTTTCTAAAAGTTTCTCTCATTCCCTGCTGTACACGTACCATTTCAGAGGCTTTATACAATCTCTTTCTGTCCGGATTTTTCCCGAACAGAGAAAATAATCTCCTCTCCTCATTTGGGAGAGATTTATACTTTAATTTTCGGGAGGACAACTTTTTCAGAAGTAATGAAATTCTGTGCTTCTCTTTTTTTGCAAGAAGATACCTCTCTTTTCTTGAAAGATTCCGGCCTTTAAAACTTATTACGGAATAGATTCTTTCCGGCTTCCCTGAATCATGTATAACCCACTCATCAACAGAATATATTGTAAAAATATTAATCCAGAACTGTACTCGAAGCTCAAGCTTTTTTGGAAGCGGAAAATTCTTTCTGCTGTTATCCGCAGAATAAATATTTACAGACAGCAGAAAGATTGAGGCGAGAACCAAAACATCTTTAAACAATTTTTTATTTTTTCTTATAACCATGATAATAAAATTTCTTAAAATACTCTCCGGCAGCATTTGATCACCTGCAATAGTACATACTGCCCTGTATCCGGCCGTTAGAAGCACTATAACAGTAAAATTACTGCATTACACTTTTAAGTGCAATTTTTATTCCTCTCTGCTGAAAGTTCTAACAGCATTTTCAACAAATTTTATGCACTTTTCACGCCCGAAAATTTCAACAATTCTGGTAAGTTCCGGACCATGGTTCTGTCCTGTAAAAGCAATGCGTACAGGCATCCAGAGGTCCTTGCCTTTTACTCCGCTGCTTTTGGATACTCTCTTCATAAGATCAAGAAAAACCCCGCTGTTCCACTCTGATAAATCTTCTGCCTGCAATGCAAACTCTTTTAAAACCTTAACAGAAAAATCAGAAGTAATAATCTCCCTTTCTTCCTGCCCGACAGAAACCACCTTGTCCTGATAAAAAATTCCGGCTTTTTCAGCCATCTCTTTAATCGTCTCTGCCTTATCCTGCAGGGTAATTACGATTTGTTCAATATCCTCTGCACTATTGACAGGATAATCCATGCTTCTGAAAAAAGGAAAAGCGATTTCAGCCAGTTTTTTCGCCTCCATATTTCTTATGTGAACTCCATTCATCCATTTTAATTTTTCCGTATCAAAAACAGCGGCAGAATGAGAAACCCTCTTCAGGTCAAAACTTTTAATAAGATCATTCATTGATAAAATCTCTTCTCCGCTCTCAGGAGACCACGCAAGCAGCGACAGAAAATTTACCAGTGTTTCGGAAAGGAATCCATCTTCCCTGTACTGTGCAACTGATGTGGCTCCATGACGCTTTGACAGCCTTGAGCCGTCTTTCCCGAGTATCATCGGTATGTGTGCGAATTTTGGGATTTCCCATCCGAATGCTTTGTATACAAGAATCTGCCTTGGTGTATTTGACACATGGTCATCACCCCTGATAACATGGGTAATTTTCATAAGATGATCATCAACAGCACAGCTGAAATTGTACATAGGCATCCCGTTAGCCCGCATTATTACAAAATCGCCTATCTGATTATTCGGGAATGTAATGTCGCCTTTAACTTCGTCATAAAATGATATGTCCGATTCATCGACTTTAAACCTGATAACAGGGGAACGCCCTTCCGCCCTCAGATTTTTCTGCTCCTCTTCCGTAAGATTTCTGCACTTGCCGTCATAAGCTGCAGGCTCTCCTTTTTTAATTCTCTCCTTACGCCTTGCTTCAAGCTCTTCGCCGGTACAGAAGCAGTAATATGCATCTCCGCTTTCAAGCAGTTTATCAGCATAACTTTTATAGAGTTCAAGACGTTCCGACTGGCGGAAAGGCCCTGTGTTTCCGCCTTTTCCCGGCCCTTCATCCCATTCAAGGCCCAGCCATTTAAGATCCTTCAATATCTCGGTTTCGGATTCTTCTGTCGAGCGCTCAGCATCTGTATCTTCAACTCTCAGAATAAATTCCCCGCCATAGTGGCGTGTAAAAATATAATTCATCAATGCTGTTCTTGCATTTCCAATATGCAAATGCCCCGTGGGGCTTGGGGCAAATCTGGTACGTACTTTCTGCATCATTACTTTTCCTGATTTATTTTTTTTAAGAACGATAAATTACAAACACTATTCAATCATTGCCACAGCATAAACCGCTATTGCCTCTCCTTTTCCAATTGCATCTATGCCCTCATTTGTAGTTGCCTTTACTGAAACGTATATTGGAGATATACCGGCAGCTTCTGCAATGTTTTCTCTCATTTGATCCCGATAAGGGCCGATTTTCGGGTTCTGCGCTACTATTGTAGAGTCTATATTTACAATCCTGAAATTGGCAGAGGCGACAATACTGCGTACTTTTTTTAAAAGTTCAATACTCGAAGCGTCCTTGTACGCATCATCAGTATCAGGAAAGTGCACGCCTATATCTCCCAGAGCAGCAGCACCGAGAAGCGCATCTGAAACTGCATGGCACAAAACATCTGCATCTGAATGGCCTTTAAGCCCTTTCAGATACGGGATATTAACCCCTCCGAGAATAAGCGGCCTCTCCTTTACAAGAAGATGAATATCATATCCGAAGCCTACTCTCACTTTTCCTCCGCACTGATGAGAAACGAAACAACAGGGATGTCATCAGGATTTGTTACCTTAATATTCTGGCCACTGCCTCTCACGACTGACACACATACGCCTGCTGCCTCTGCAAGCTGTGAATCATCGGTTGCAGTAATCCCCTTGCCCGCTGCTGTTTCATACGCTTCTTTAATAATGTCGGTTCTAAACCCCTGAGGAGTCTGCGCTCGCCACATTATACTGCGGTTCATTGTGTTCACAATTTTTCCGTGTTCGACACGTTTTATTGTATCTGTAACAGGCAGAGCCAAAATTGCTGCGCCTGTTTCTGCTGTCTTGTCAATAACGCCCAGAATGTCATCAGTTGTAACAAGTGGGCGTACACCATCGTGTATGAGAATTATATCAGCATTACCACTTACTGATGAAATGCCGTTTTTTACAGAAAAAAACCTTTCCGCACCGCCATGCACTACTGCAGTAACTTTATTAAGGTTCCACTCTTTTATGAGTTGCTCTGTTCCGCCCGCGTCTTTCTCCGGTACAACTACAATTATTTCATTCACAGATTCAAGATTATTGAACTTTTCAATGGTATGCACAATCAGCGGTTTACCTGCAACCCCAATAAACTGCTTTGGAATACTGCTTTTCATTCTTCTGCCTGTTCCGCCGGCAGTTATTACAACACTTATATACATACCTTACAATACCTTGAAAATATTAATAGATAAACATTGCATCACCGTATGAAAAGAACCTGTATTTCTCCTCAACAGCATGTTTGTAAGCATTAAATATTACATCACTTCCGGCAAACGCAGATACAAGCATAAGTAAAGTTGATGCAGGCATATGAAAATTTGTAATAAGCGCATTAACAACTTTAAACACATAGGGCGGGTAGATAAATTTATCTGTCCATCCGCTGCTCTGCCTGATGTGTCCGTTTGTCGTTATAACAGTTTCAAGCACTCTCACTACTGTTGTGCCGACTGCAATTATTCTACCTCCGTTGTCAATTGTTTCATTGATAATCTTTGCTGACTCTTCCGACACTTCATAGTATTCCGAATCCATTTTATGACGTGTTAAATCTTCAACAACAATAGGCCTGAAGGTTCCTAATCCCACATGCAGCAGAACCGGTACTATTTTTACGCCCTTATGCTCTATCTTTTTAATAATCTTTTTTTCAAAGTGAAGACCTGCTGTAGGGGCTGCCACAGCTCCGCGTGTTTTTGCAAAAATTGACTGGTAGCGCTCTTTGTCAATATCTTCCGAATCCCTTTTAATATAGGGAGGCAGAGGCACCTTGCCAATACCTTCTATAATTTCATTAAAATCCCCTTCGTACGTAAAACGAACCACCCTGCCGCCGGATACAGTATTATCTACAACTTCACACTGCAGCCTGTCGCCAATCCTGATTTTATTTCCGACTCTCACTTTTCTTGCCGGTTTAACCAGAACTTCCCAGAGGTCCTTTTCCAGCTCGCGGAGAAGAAGTACTTCAACCTTTGCATTGGTCTTATCTTTAATTCCCCACAGCCTTGCAGGAAAAACCCTTGTTTCATTTACAACAAGGCAATCTCCCTCTTTTAAATAGGATACAATATTTCTGAAATTTTTATCTTCTATTGTACCAGCCTCACGGTCAATTACCATCAACTTGGAATCACCCCGCTTCTTTGACGGATACTGAGCAATATACTCTTCAGGAATATCGTATTTGAAATCGGAAAGTTTCATACAGCTCTCCCTTCACACTTTTATCATTAATAGTCAAATAAATTTTTTTACAACAATGTCTGCTGCTGTCCCGGGATTTTATCCTCCCTGTTAACAGCCTTAAAAGCAAGGGGAGTGGCTTTTCTCCCTCTTGGTGTACGCTTCATAAATCCCTGTTTAATCAGATACGGTTCGTAAATTTCTTCAATTGTACCGCTCTCTTCTCCCACTGCAACTGCAAGAGTGTTTAATCCTACCGGTCCCCCTTCAAATTTATCAACAATCACTGATAAAATACGTTTATCCATATCATCAAGGCCGTCTGCATCCACATCAAGGCGTTCAAGAGAATTAACAGCCACCTCGTGTGTAACACAGCCGTCTCCCTCTACCTGTGCAAAATCCCTGACTCTTCTTAAAAGCCTGTTAGCCACCCTTGGAGTACCGCGGGAACGTGAAGCTATTTCTGCAATGCCGTCCTCTATAACTTCCACTTTTAAAATATTTGCAGTTCTTTTTAAAATTGATGCCAGCTCATCAGCCTGGTAGTAATCCAGCCTGTTTACAACACCGAATCTGCTGCGCATGGGTGAACTTAACAGCCCTGCCCTTGTAGTAGCTCCAATCAGAGTAAAAGGAGGAAGATTAAGAGATATGGAGCGGGCATGCGGCCCCTTGTCAATGACTATGTCAAGCCTGAAGTCTTCCATAGCAGGATACAAATATTCTTCCACAACTGTGCTGAGCCTGTGAATCTCATCAATAAAAAGAACGTCGTGTTCCTGCAGACTTGTTAAAATCCCTGCAAGATCTCCCGGCCGCTCAATACTGGGCCCGGATGTTATTTTAATATCAACACCCATCTCATGGGCAAGAATACAGGCAAGAGTTGTCTTTCCAAGCCCCGGAGGGCCGTAAAAAAGAACATGATCCAGAGCCTCGCCTCTCTCCTTAGCAGCTCTTATAAAAATTTTAAGATTTGACGTAATTTTAGCCTGGCCCACAAAGTTATCAAATGAAAGAGGCCTTATGGATTGATCAAAAGTTTCTTCACCCTGAAACGGTTCCGGATTTGTAATTCTGTCATTTTCCATATTTTTCATTTAACCCGGCTACATTTTCTGAAGTGCATTTTTTACAAGCTCTTCTACGCTATAATCAGGATTATTCCTGAAAAGACTACTTACAGTTCTCTGCGCTTTTGCCTCCTGATAGCCGAGAGAAACAAGAGCCATTACAGCTTCTTTAACAGATGAAGATACTCTGCCGCCCTGCTCCGCAAATGCAATTTCACTCTCTATTTCAACTTTATCCTTCAGCTCTACAATAAGCCGCTCAGCCGTCCTTTTACCAACGCCGGGTGCAGAAGTTAAAACCGCTGTATCCTGAGCCCTTAAAGCTCTGTTGAAATCTTTAACGCTTAACCCGGACAAGATTCCCTGAGCGAGTTTCGGGCCTACTCCTGATACGGAAATTAAAAGGCGGAACAGTTTTCTTTCCTCTTCTGTTGCAAAACCGTAAAGTACGAGCTTATCTTCCCTTACATGAAGATGAGCCAAAACCGTAACTTCTTCCCCAGGGCTGCCGAATCTGTCAAAACTGGAAACAGGAATTTCAAATATGTATCCTATCCCTCCTGTCTCAACAATAATTGACGCAGGGCTCTTTTCTACAAGCCTGCCCCGAATAAAAGAAATCATATTTTCATCTCAGGATACTTTTTTTCTCTTTCGCTTCTCATACCATGGCACAAGGCAACTGCCAGCCCGTCAGCAGCATCTTCCTGAATTTCATTCTCCGATATTTTTAAAAGCTGAACTACAATTTTCTGTATCTGCTGTTTGGATGCATTCCCGAACCCGAGCACTGCCTGCTTAATCTCTCTCGGGGAGTACTCGGCAACAACCATTCCGGCATTTGCAGCTGCAAGCATGATAACTCCTCTTGCATGTCCCAATCTTAAAGCTGTTTTCGCATTTTGTGAAACAAAAGCTTCTTCAACAGCCGCCACATCAGGGCTGGTTCTTGCAATCAAATCCGAAATATCGTCAAAAATTAATTTTAATTTCTCATAAAATTGTAATTTTTTGTCAATCTTAAAATAGCCGAACTCCTCAACTGAAAAAAAATTCCCCGTGGGACTAATCAAGCCGTATCCTACAATCCTGGTACCCGGATCAATCCCAAGTATCTTCACTCAGGACTCCTCGCCTGACATCTCATCAATATTACAATTTGTATAAACCTGCTGGACATCATCCAACTCATCGAGAGCATCAAAAAGCTTCACAACCTGTTCAGCAACTTTACCTTCAGCTTTGGCAGTATTTTTGGGGCTCATGGTTATCTCTGAGGATAAAGTCTGAATACCCTCTTTCTCAAGTGCAAGTTTAAGGTCATTAAAAAATTCAGGTGCACATACTATTTCAAATACATCATCATCCGATGACAAATCATCAGCTCCTGCTTCGAGAACAATTTCCATAAGCCTCTCTTCATCACACACTTTTTTATCAACAACAAATAAACCTTTTTTCTCGAACATCCACGATACACATCCGGTTTCGCCTAGATTCCCGTTGTATTTTGTCAGAAGATGCCTGACTTCCGCAGTGGTTCTGTTAATGTTATCTGTAAGTGTATCTATCAGTATTGCAACTCCGCCTGGGCCATAGCCTTCATAAGACCTCTCTTCATAGACAACACCTGGCAGTTCGCCGGTACCTTTTTTAATGGCCTTATCAATATTAGCATTCGGCATGTTTGCAGCTTTTGCAGCATCAAGAGCTGAACGAAGGCGAGGGTTAGCAGTTTCATCACCTCCGCCCTGACGTGCTGCTGTAATTATTTCTCTTATCAGCTTGGTAAACACCTTGCCCTTCTGAGCATCGACCTTGGCTTTTTTTCTTTTAATTGTGCTCCATTTGGAGTGCCCTGACATAAAAAACCTCCTTTTATTCCAAAACAAAGATTGTTATTTATTTCTTCCTCATATTACAAAATAAAAATATCAGGGGAATATATGAAGGGGCCACAACAAAAAAGTATAGCTGTCAAGCCTTGCCTAAGCAAGTTTCATTTACGCAACTCTATTAATTTACTACGCTTTCATGCTGTTTCCATAATTCTTTAAAACCCGATTCCGCTCTATTTAAAAACTTCATACAATCATCTTCCTGCAATCTGCCGCCCTACCGCAAAAATCAAAACAGTGCCGCTCCGGCCCGGGCTATCATAACTATATAGAAATTATTCCCTTTCTCATGTCCCCCAATTTAGATTGATCATAAAATTAATGTTTTATTACTGGCGAAGGTACAACCCATGCATCTGTAAAACCATTTCTCACAGCTCTCTTTTTTAAAATTTCAGCCTGCTTTCGTGTAATACAATCACCTACGCGAATTTTATACATGGGTGCTTCAAATATAAGATATACATTATCATCAAACTTAAATACCGCTTTCTTTTTCTCCTTTCGCGCCATTTCCTCATCTGCTGTTGCGAGAAGCTGAACACGAAAGCCCTTGGAAAAATCCTCATTATTCCTATCTTCTTTTACCGGCTGAATACCGCTTTGTATCAAATTAGACACATTACTTTTCAGACTGTCCTGTTCTGAGCCTGATATTTTCTTTTCAATCTTCAGGTCATCATCATTTAATGACAGAGGGTCAAAACTCTCATCCATTTTTGTTTTTGATTCGGAAGTTCCGGGAGCCTCTTTCCATCCGAACTGAGATGATGAACATCCCGCAAGAAGCAGGACTGTACTGACCCAAATTATACTTCCTTTTATTCTCATCGGACTACGTCTCCATCGTGAAATATTTTCATTTAAATATAATAAAATCACTGTAATTATTCAAGCTGTTTTTATAAAACTTAGGTTCTGTCTTTTGCATTGTTTTAAGAAACATGTTGACAAAATCCGATTTTCTTCTATTTTAGATATATCTATCCATATATTGAATCTAAAAAAATGGGGAAATGGACAATCTCTGTACGAGGCTTTTTGATTCATTCAGTGATTTGTGCAGGGACATAAGTCTGCTTAATTCAAAACTGGAGGTAAATATGAAGACAAGAGTTGTTGCAGTAATTATGGTGCTGGCTTTGGTGCAGATTGCATTTGCAGGCGGAATTCTCACCAACAC
>JAGGVB010000143.1 GCA_021158245.1 bacterium
AATAGGTTACAAATAGAAAAATACCGATCATTTCCAATGAATTTAAAGAGGCTGCAGCAAGAGCAGCCTCTTTTTTTGTTCCGGGACTATGGAATGGAACAAAGTGGGAGAGTTTGGGAACAAGTGGGATGTTTTCTTTCGATGTATTATTTCTATGTTGCATTTATTCTGTTTCTCAAGTATATTAAATCCATTCACAGGACTTCTTTATGCGGAGGAATATTATTTTCCCATCTGTTATTTATCAAACAATTAAAACCTGACAACCGAAAGGAGAAAGAAATGAGCAGAACAAGAATAATTCCTGCTGCCGGCGTTTTATTGGTTCTTTTATCAGCAGCAGCTCTATTTGCAGGCCAGGTAACCTTTGCACGCTATCCTGCACTCAACCCTGCAGGAAATGAGATCGCATTTTCTTTTCAGGGTGATATCTGGGTTTCAGATGTTACAGGATCCAATCCGAGGAGATTGACAATACACAAAGGATACGAAATGAGTCCGCGGTGGAGTATCGACGGCTCATACATTGCTTTTTCCGGAAATAGGTTCGGGAACAATGATGTTTTTGTAATACCTTCAAACGGAGGAGAGTCAAAAAGACTGACTTACCACTCTTCCGGAGATATTGTTACAGACTGGAGCAGTAAATTCGGCATTGTTTTTTCAACATCAAGAACTTTCCGACAGATAGAGAGAGAACAGGGAATTTACGCTGTTAAAAAATCTGGTGGCACTCCTGTCAGAATTTTTGATGAAGTAGGCTCATCAGCTGTGGTATCTCCTGACGGCCGGTACATTGCATTTGAAAAAGGTGAATGCAGAGTGGCAAGAGAGCAGTATAAAGGCCCTGCAAACAGAGATATCTGGATTTTTGATACAAAGGATAAAACCTTTCACCAAATCACAAAAGAGGATTATCAGGATATTCTGCCGAGATGGGCAGACAGCAGGACCCTCTATTTTTTAAGTGCGGATAAAGAAAAATACAATATCCGTAAAGTGGCAGTGAATGAAAAAGCAGAAGCAAGCCCGAAAGAGGAGATTACGAACTTTTCCGATGATGGAATCCGTTATTTTGACGTATGCGGAAAAGGGGATATTATTGTTTTCGAAAGAAAAACAGGCCTGTATTCGTGCAGCCTTAAAGGTGAAAACATTTCGGAAATCCCTGTAAATATCGGCGCTGATTACCGTTTTGACCCTGTAGAACACAAAACATTTACAAACAAAATTAACGACTATTCAGTGTCTCCGAATGGTAAATATTCAGCTTTTGAAATCCACGGAGAGATATTTATTACAGAGAACAGCAAGGAAAAAAACCAAACAATAAACATAAGCAATTCTCCATGGCGTGACCAGAGCCCTGTATGGCTGAATGATACTACTCTTGCATTTGTTTCAGACAGAAATAAACAATACGATATCTATTTTGTAAGGTCAGCTGATAAAAAAGTGTCAGACCTTTTTAAAACATTAAAACGGGAAATAACGAGAGTGACAAATACAAAAGAAGATGAATCTGCTCTTGTAGTTTCTCCTGATTCTAAAAAACTTGCCTTTTTAAGGGGCAGGGGACAGCTGATTGTTGCAGATATTGATAAAGAAAACAAACTTTCAAATCAGATTGTACTGCTTGACGGGTGGGCAACTCCCGGATCAGTAGTTTGGAGCCCTGACAGTAAGTGGCTGGCCTACTCTATTGATGATCTGGATTTTAACAGTGAAATATACATCCAGGCAGCAAATAATTCCGTAAAACCTGTTAATGTCAGCATGCACCCGCGGGGAGATACAAATCCTGTATGGAGCCCGGACGGATCCAAACTTGCATTTTGTTCCGAAAGGAATAATCACGATTCTGATGTATGGTTTGTGTGGCTGAAAAAGAGTGACTGGGAAAAAACTTCTCAGGACTGGGAAGATGAAGCAGATAAGGATGATACAAGTAAAAAAGGGAAGGATAGTAAAAAGAAAAAGATTGTTATGCCTGTTAAAATAGACTTTAACAGGATTTATGACCGGCTTGTCCAGGTTACTACTTTCCCGGGTGATGAATACAATATTGCAATCTCAAAAGACGGTAAAACTTTTTATTTTACCGGTACCAGCCCTTCGGGAAAAGGCAGCGATTTGTTTAAGGTAAAATGGAACAGGAAAGATCTTAAGCAGATTACTAAAGGCGGACAGAATCCAGGCGCTGTTTTACTCTCAAATTCCGGTAAATTTCTTTACATGCTTAAAAAGGGACGGCTCAGCAGGATCAAAACTGATAGCGATAAAAGCGAGAATATTTCTTTTCTCGCAAAAATGGATATAAATCACAGAGCGGAAAAAGAGCAGATTTTTGAAGAAGCATGGCGTACTCTTTACCATGGTTTTTACGACCCGAATTTTCACGGGCAAAATTTTGTTTCTTTAAAGAAAAAATATAAACCCTGGGCTATTGAAACTTCTACAAAGCATGATTTCAGGGATATCTTTAACATTATGATCGGCCAGTTGAATGCAAGCCATATGGGCCTTTACGGCGGTGACATGGCTAAAACTCAGAGAGAATCAACAGGCTTTCTCGGTGTGGCAATAAAGCCTGTGAAAAAGGGTGTGGTTGTAAAACGAGTAATTCCCGATTCTCCGGCAGACAGAACTGCAAGCAAGCTTTATCCGGGAGATATCATAAAATCAGTCGACGGACAGCCGGTCTCTGATAAAATTAATTTTTATTCTCTGCTGACAAATTTAGCTGGTAAAAAGGTGCTTCTGAATGTTACAGACAAAAACGGATCTGAAAGGGAAGTGGTTATACGGCCTGTCAGAAGTTTGAGAAACCTGTTGTACAGGGAATGGGTTGCTCAGAGAAGAACTTTGACAGAGAAGCTTTCCGGCGGCAGATTAGGTTATCTCCATATTCAGGGTATGAACATGCCGAGTTTCGAGCGATTTGAAAGAGACTTTACTGCAGCAGCATCAGGTAAAGAAGGTATAGTAATTGATGTGCGCTACAACGGCGGAGGATGGACTACAGATTATCTGATGGCTGTTCTTAATGTAAAGCAGCATGCTTACACAATACCCCGCGGAGCGGTAAAGAATCTAAAAAAAGAACACAGCAAATTCCGTGATTTTTATCCCTTTGCAGAGAGGCTGCCTTTCTATCCATGGATGAAACCTTCTATTGCCATGTGTAATGAAGCCAGCTATTCCAATGCAGAAATATTCTCTCACGCATACAAAACCCTCGGAATTGGAAAACTCGTAGGAAAGCCCACTTTTGGTGCGGTTATTTCAACAGGGGGGCTGGGGTTAATTGACGGTTCTTTTGTGAGACTGCCTTTCAGAGGGTGGTATGTAAAAGCAACAGATAAGAATATGGAACACGGGCCTGCTGTTCCTGATATTATTGTTGCTAATCCTCCGGGAAGCAAAGCTGCCGGAAGGGATCCACAGCTTGAAGCTGCAGTAAAAGAGCTTTTAAAGGAAATTGATCAGAAGAAGTAAGTTTACGGATTACACTAATTAATAAGATTTTATAAAGAAGGTAACCTTCTCCCCAAAGGTTACCTTCTTTAGTCTCAACTTTCGATAATGGAATAGAAACTCTGTTTCATTTTTCAGAGGAATATTGAAATCTTAATATAATTTTCATATCTGCCAATCTTGTTCTCACAAAAGTATGGAGCAGGTATCCAGATGGTAGTGAAAAGGGGCTCATGTGAATAGTTTAATTATAAATGGTTTTTATCTGATCAACAGCATCTTTTTATTATCTTTATATGAATCTATCCGAATATAATAAATATATATACCTGATGTTAACCCATCGGCATTAAATTGTAGGAGATGGTGCCCCTTTTCCATCGTTTGATCAATCAATGTCGATAATTTTTGTCCAATCAGGTTGTAAACAGACAATATGACATGACTTTTTTCTTTCAAATAGAAAGGAATATTAGTTGTAATGTTAAAAGGATTGGGATAGTTTTGATATAGTTGAAAATTATTTGGTAAATTGTTTTTATTATTTATTGACAAATTTTCATACCAAGCTATCTTATCATCAGTTCGTGAGGCAGAAAGTACATCCATGTCTCCATCATTATCAAGATCAGCTGCATAAACTGATTGTGCACCTTCTGCTGATAAAGTAATGATTGTCTGGCTGCCGAAAACTCCTGATCCATAATTTTCATACCATGCAATTTTATTATTATCCCATGAGGCAGATAGTACATCCAAATCCGCATCGCCATCAATGTCTGTTGTATATACAGATAATGCATTTTTTGTATCGGTTGTGATAATTTGCTGAGGTCCAAATGTACCCGAACCAAAATTTTCATACCAAGCGATTTTACCATGATTCCATGATGAAGCAGAGAGTACATCCATGTCTCCGTCGTTGTCAAGATCAGCTGCATACACAGAATGAGCGCCATCTGCGGTCGTAGAGATTAAAGATTGTGCGGTAAAGTTGCCTGAGTTTTTATTTTCATACCATGCAATTTTTGCATCCAAAAATGAAGCAGAAAGAACGTCTATATCGTTGTCTCCGTCAAGGTCTGTTGCATAAACAGATTGTGCATCTTTTGAGTTAGTAGTAATAGTTACTTGAGAACCGAAGATTCCTGATCCATAATTTTCATACCAAGCGATTTTATTATCTCCTTCGGAAGCAGATAGTACATCCATATCCCCATCTCCATCAAGATCTGCAGAAAACACAGACATTGCCCAGAATGCATTGGTAGTGATAATTTGCTGGGGCCCAAATATTCCTAAACAGTTGTTTTCATACCAAGCGATTTTATTATCACCCCATGAAGAAGATAATACATCCATATCACCATCGTTATCAATGTCCGCTGCATATACAGATGATGCATTTTTTGCGTTGGTAGTGATGATTCGTTGAGGCCCGAATGTTCCTGAACCGATATTTTCATACCATGCAATTTTGTTATCATCAAATGAAGCAGATAATACATCCATATCTCCATCATTATCCAAGTCAGCAGAAAATACAGACATCGCATCACTTGCTGCTGTGGTTAAGGTTTGTTGAGTACTAAAGGTTCCTGAACCATCATTTGCATACCATGCAATTTTGTCATCTAATGAAGCAGAGAGTATATCCATATCACCATCGCCATCTAGGTCAGCTGCATGCACAAATACTGCTTGATTGGCATCTGTAGAGATTATCTGCTGCTCGCCAAAGGAACCTGACCCGAGATTTTTAAACCATGCAATTTTGTTATCATCTCTTGAAGCAGAGATTACATCAATGTAACCATCGCAGTTAATATCAGTTGCATACACAGACATGGGCCATTTTAGACTTGTTGTGATAATTTGATGGTTACTGAAATTACCGTTACCATCATTTTTGCACCAAGCAATTCTACTTCTGATTGATGTAGCATAAAGTACATCTATATTTCCATCATTGTCAATATCTGTTGCATACATAGATTCTACTCTGCTTACATTTTTATCAACGATATGCTGAGTATTGAAAGAACCTGCCCCATCATTTTCAAACCAAAAAATCTTTTTATCATAATATGAAGCATAGATTATATCCATGTCTTTATCATTGTCTAAGTCATTAATATAAATCTTAGTTAATTGATTAACATCGTCAGTAATAATATGTTTATTGCTAAAAGTATCTGAGCCAATATTCTCATACCAGGCAATAGTATTATCACGCCATGAAGCAGAAACAACATCCAGATCACCGTCATTGTCAAGGTCAGCTGCATATACTACAGATGCCCAATCAGCCATATATGTAATAATTTTTTGTGGGCCAAAGTTGCCTAATCCATTATTTTTATACCATGCAATTTTATCATCCATTCCGGAAGCAGAAAGTACATCTATGTTTCCATCACCGTTCAAATCTGCGGCATAAACAAAAGTTGGCCATTCTACTGATGTAGTTATAATCTGCTGAGGCCCAAACTTACCGAAACCATTGTTTTTGTACCAAGCAATCTTATTGTCGAGAAGTGAAGAAGAAATTATATCAATATCTCCATCACCATCCAAATCAGCACTGTATAGAGCGGATGGCTCATTAGTTTTGCTCTGAATTATAACCTTTTGATTACTGAATTTCACTTGTGAATAAAGTGAAAAAGATAAAAATAGAGGGAATACTATAATTAATTTGATCCTATTCAAAACAGGTTCCTTTTGTTAAAAAGTTGAGATTATTCCCAAAAACAAAAAAAGGCACAACAAATTTATACAGATTCCCCTTTATGAAACAAGTCCATAAATCTGCAATATTTTGTTCTGCCTCGCCCCTTGAATCTAAAGTATTAATTTTATATTAATAAGTCAAGGGTTTTTTAAGAGAAAATTTAAATTTTTTGGCATGCAGGTAGTTGAACGGGCAATAGGGTGATATAGATTATCGTATAGGGCTGGGGTATAGGATATTGAACGGAGTTGTTTTATTTGATTATATGTGTGGTATACTTTTGGAATACATTGCACGGTAATAGAGTTGGGGCCCAATTTGTGTTCTCTCAGATGCTAACTGTAGACTGTGGACTGTGGACTGAGGTCTGAAGACTGAGGACTGTCACTATTTAACGCCCTCAACCCAGTAAAGCCCATCAGTATCAACTGCTTTAATTACTTTAAATCCTGATATCTCAAGCATCTGTGAAAGTTCCTCTGCTTCAGGAAGAACATCTTTACTTACAAGTGTACTGAGGTCAAAGTGAAATTTGTTTATCTCATCACTTGAGTCTCTGTGAAAAATAAGAAGCTTTCCTGAAGGTTTTAAAACTCTGTATATCTCATTAACCGCTTTTTGCTGGTCAATGAAATGTGGAAAGGCAGAAAAACAAATGATTTTATCAAATAAATTGTTTTTAAAACAGAGGGAGTGGATATCATTGCATAAATAATAAATATTATCATGTGATCCTTTTGATTGGCTTCTTTCCAGCATATCAAGAGCAAAATCATGAGATATTACAATGCCCTGTTCTCCGACAATGTCAGCAATGCAGCGGCTCATTCTGCCTGTACCTGCTCCAACGTCAAGTACAGCGTCATCTTTTTCCAGGCCGAATTCTGTCAGATAACCTTTTAAGGAATTATCGTCTTTGGCAATTGAATCCCACTCTGTTGCAAGTTCATTAAAATAGTTTCTATGCCCGATTGACATTATTGATTCCTTATTGTATAATATCCTGAAGATTCGATTATTCTAACTAAGATTGGAATGATAATTAAAATAATCAGAGAACCCGGAAGGCTGTGCACTACAGCGGCTATTGAAAGAATGTAACCGGGCAATCCAATAACAGATGCTGCAAGATATGATAATCCTGCAATAACGATTCTGGAAATTATCAATCCAGATAGAAGAGATAATACAGGTTTTACCTTATATTTTCTGAATAAAAATGCTGTTGTGAAAGAGAAAACCATAAGTTCCGGAATCATAATCTGAAGTACAGGAGGAGACACAGGGGGCATTCCTGTGACGAGAAATGAGAGGAGAGGTGTCATTGCTCCGACAGTAACTGCAAATGAGACAGGCAGAAAAAAACATGAGATAGCAACAGGCCAGAACATCGGCAGAAAAACGGCACCCCCGCCAATACCGTGAAATGCAGCAGGAATCAAAATTCCCAATGCAATAAATAATCCGCTTAGAACCAGCTTTTTTGACCTGTCAGGGTTCATTTAATTATTTATTTCCCGAATGAATAATTTATATTTCCAATAAAATATCTGCCTGGCATGGGATATCCGTACATTGCCATATACGTTTTGTCAAAGAGATTTTTGACTGAAACCCTGAATCCAAGACCGTTATAAAGAGGCCCCCTGATAGTAAGATTCACAACAGCATAGTCATCCATTGGCCTCTCTTTGTTGTCTGCTCCGTAAAGTCCGCCGATGTATAAAATATCTCCGAGCATAGTAAAAGATCTTATTCTAAGTACTGCTTGTGCAGACAGTTTTTCTGCAGGAGAGTACATAGTCTCATTGCCTGGGTCCAGATGAGACCATGATACGTTGAATGTAAGAATGTCTGAAGGAATCCATCTTGTTACCAGCTCATAGCCTGTATGTGTAAAGTCTCCCGAGTTTACCCATGTAAACGGGAATCCCGGATTGCTGGACCTTATCATATTTGTGCCCTGGGACCGGAAAATAGTCAAGTCAATTTTTAACTGTGAATAAATATACTGAGATATAGCAGCCTCGTAGTTCCACATCTCTTCAGGTTTTAAATCAGGATTTTTGGGCCTGAAGAAATAGAGCTCCCTGAGCGAAGGACTGCGGAATCCTTTGCCTGCGGAAATCCTGAAAGATGTAAGGGGCGTTATGTGTGTAACCAGGCCGATTTGAGGAATTATTTCGGATCCGAATTGGGAGCTTTTTTCAACTCTTACGCCGCCGCTTAGAATAAACCGGTTTAAAAATACCTGTTTTGTATGAACGTATGCACCATATTCGGATACAAAAAATTCCCCAAAATCCACATTGCCAAGAGTATTTTCAGCTTTTCCCCCGTATCGTTTAAAATCAAAACCTGCAATAGTGGAATTCCCTTTAATGATTTTTGCTGTATTGTATGCCATAAAGCCGAGGGTTCTGTCTGTTGATTTCCATCCGTCAAAAAATTTGTGATCGCCGAAATTCCCATGAAGTTTAATGACGCTTTTACCTATAATGCTTCTATGTTTAACTGTTAAATCACCTCCGCCGCGAATAATATCGTACCAATTGTCAGATAGGGGATTGTCAATAGTTCCGGGATCATAAACAGTTACGTCTGCAAATGACCCGTTAAGTTCAACAGATGTTTTTTTAGACAGGTTGTATGTAATGTTTACAGTTGCATGATTAGCCTTGTACTCTCCGTCTGCATCTGTGCGGTGGCCCTCAGTCTCACGATGGGAGAATGTTGTATATGAAGATATGTTGTTTCTCTTTGTACCTAAAGTTATGGAAGCTGTTTTGATGCCGAAAGAGCCTGCCCCGGAGTTCAGCCCGAGATGAATACCGTCATTTTTCTGCTGAAATGGTATAAGGTTAATTACACCGCCTGTAGCATTTGTACCGTAGATAAAGGATGCAGGGCCTCGAATTATTTCAACTTTCTGCAGGCCGTCAGTTGAGAAATCATCGGCAATTGTACATCCCATAAGGCCCATAAAATCCGGCCGGCCGTTTCTAAGGATAAGTACCTGAGTTACAGCTCCTCCTCCGAGCCCTCTGACAGATATTTTGCCTGCTGCATTTCCCGCTGCTCCGAATCCCATAACACCCCATTCGGTAATGTAAATTGAAGGGATGGTAAGGTTTACAGCTTCAAGAACCGATGAAGTGGGTAAGTTTTTTATATATGCACTGTCAATTAAAGATACGCTTGCCGCAAGATTTCTTTGTGTATCTTCTGTTCTTGTTGCAGTTACCACGATTGGGTTAAGATGATATTTAACATGGATTGAATCGACATCTGTATTTACAGATGAGAATGCAGGTGAAAACATTAAAAATATAAGCAGAAGTCCCGAAAGAATAAAAAGTTTTTTCTGCATAACACTCTCCTAAGTAATCAATATAATGAGTTTTTTTAACGAACGTGCTACGAAAACAAAAAAAGTAACACATGTAACATAACTTATACTTATGTTTATGTCAAGCAAAATTTCGTATTAATAAAAAAAATATTTTGTTTATTGATTTATATGAACTTTTGTTTTATATTAACACAAACGATTGCGGAAATCTTTACAAAATTTCATAAACCAAACTTATGAGGTGAGTAATGAGCTTTTCGGTGCTGGACTATGCTGTTTTTTTCGGTTACATAGTTTTTATTATTTTTCTCGGACTGTTTGTTTCAAGAGAGAAAAAGGGACATAAGAAAGATTCGAAAGATTATTTTCTTGCAAGTAAAGCGCTTCCCTGGTGGGCAGTAGGTGCATCACTTATTGCTGCAAATATTTCAGCGGAACAGGTAATAGGAATGTCCGGATCCGGGTATGCAATAGGCCTTGCAATTGCATCTTACGAATGGATGGCGGCTCTTACGCTTCTTATTGTTGCTAAATATTTTCTGCCGATTCTTATTAAAAAAGAGATATACACTATGCCCCAGTTTCTGGAAATTCGTTTTGACAAACGCGTAAGGATGAGTCTTGCGATTTTCTGGCTTCTGGTCTATGTTTTTGTTAATCTTACGTCGGTATTGTATCTCGGTGCTCTTGCTTTACGTACAATTATGGGTATAAATTTATGGTGGGGTATAATAGGGCTGGCTCTCTTCTCGGCTGTTTATTCTATTTACGGCGGATTAAAAGCAGTTGCATGGACAGACGTTGTTCAGGTTACAGTTCTTATAGGCGGAGGCTTGATTACCACTATTCTCGCGCTTAATGCAGTCAGCGGCGGGCATGGATTTATCGCAGGTTTTGTAGACCTTGTAAAGCAGGCGCCTGACAGATTTGACATGATTTTGTCCCGAAGTAATCCGAATTATGATAAATTACCCGGTATAGGGGTTTTAATAGGCGGAATGTGGATTGCAAACCTCTTTTACTGGGGATGCAACCAGTATATTACACAGAGAGCTCTCGCATCAAAAAGCCTTAAAGAAGCACAGAAAGGGCTTGCATTTGCAGGTTATCTGAAACTTCTGACTCCCCTCATTGTAGTTGTGCCTGGTATTGCAGCATACGCACTTCATGCAGAAATTGCAAAACCTGACGCTGCATATCCGTGGCTTCTCAATACTTTTGTCCCCACAGGGCTTAAGGGAATTGCTTTTGCAGCCTTAATTGCAGCAATTGTTTCATCATTAAGTTCAATGGTAAATAGCACTGCAACAATATTTTCAATGGATATCTATAAACAGATAATAAATAAAAAAGCTTCGGAATCCAGGCTTGTACTTACAGGAAGAATAACAAGCGGAGTTGCTCTTATTATTGCAATTTTAGTTGCTCCGCAGCTGCAGTCACTTTCTCAGGCATTTCAGTACATTCAGGAATATACAGGATTTGTAAGCCCGGGTATTCTGGCAATATTTATGGCAGGGCTTTTCTGGAAGAGGGCTACTACAAATTCTGCGCTTGCTGCTGCTGTATTGACAATTCCCCTGTCAGCAGGGTTTAAGTATCTTGCTCCGAATCTGGCATTTCTCGACAGGATGGGACTGATCTTTTTAATCCTTTTGGGAGTGATAGTTCTTATTTCTCTGATTGAGAGTAAAACCGATCATCCAAAAGCAATCAAACTTTCAAAAGCATTGTTTAAAACAGACAGAGTTTTTAATGTCCTTGCAATTGGAATTTGCGGTATATTGGCTGCTTTATATATAATCTTCTGGTAGGGTAATATTGGGGCTGAACTGGTGCGGGGTGATGATTAATGAGAATTAAAAAGATACTGTTAGGCAGAACTGAAACAGGTATAGATATTTTTCTTTTTGAGCTTTCTGCAGGAAGCATTAAAGCTCGCGTAATGACATACGGAGCTGTGCTAATGGGCCTTTATGTCCCGGACAGAGATTCTGCTGCCGGAGATGTTACACTTGGATATGATTCTTTGAAAGAGTATATGAACGACAGGTTTTATTTCGGTTCAATTGTGGGAAGATTTGCCAACCGAATTAAAAACGGAACCTTTTCAATTGATAACATTGAATATCAGCTTACCAGGAATGTCGGTGAAAATCATCTTCATGGCGGGGAAAACGGATTTAATAAAAAGGTTTGGTTAGCTAATAGTTTCAGCACTAATAAGGAAATCGGAGTAGCCCTCACCTGTGAGAGCCTTGACGGAGAGGAGGGGTATCCCGGAAAAGTATGGTGCGAGGTTAAATATTCTGTGACTTCTGATAATTCGCTTATAATCAGATACACAGCAGAAAGCACAAGGCCGACGCCAATAAATCTTGCTCATCATTCATATTTCAATTTGAACAACAGTAACAGTGATATTCTTGATCATCGTCTGACAATTTTTGCCGATGCTTTTCTGCCGGTAAATGGCAATGTCCTGCCTACAGGCGATATTGCACCTGTAAATGGAACACCCTTTGATTTCAGGGGCGGAAAACGAATTGGAGAGCATATAGATGAAATTGATGGCGGGTATGATAATACGTTTGTTCTTCAAAACAAAGACGGCGGATTAGTAAAAGCAGCAAAGCTCTGGTGTCCTGATACAGGCAGAGTTATGGAAATGTTTACGACAAAACCCGGAATCCATCTCTATTCGGGCAATTATCTTGATTCCAGTGTGACAGGGAAAAAAGGAATTCCATTGAAAAAGTACGGAGGGCTGTGTCTCGAAGATCAGCATTTTCCCGATTCTCCGAATATTCAGCATTTTCCGAATACTATTTTAATGCCCGGGCATATTTATGAACATAAAACCGTGTATTCATTTTCTGTTAAATGATTTGAATATGGGGATATGATTTTCAAAGAGAGCGGCAAATGGCAACAAAAGAAAAACTATCGGCATTATTACAGAAGAAAGAGCTGGAAGTTATTTTTGACAAGCTGTACGGCAGAAATAATAAAGTAAGGATGAATCAAAAAAAACGCTATCATGATTTTTTTGAATTATGCAAAGACAAACTGCCCGATGGGGAGCCGCATCTGTTCAGCGTTCCGGGCAGAATCGAAATAGGCGGAAACCATACGGATCATAATCACGGAAAGGTGATTGCAGCATCTGTAAATCTTGATGCTGTATGCTGCGCTGTTCCTGTAGATGAACAGGTCATTACTCTTTATTCCAAGGGTTTTGATAAAGCATTTTCCGTGAAGCTGAATTCTTTAAGCCCTCTGCCTGAAGAAGAGGGTACAACATCAGGGTTGATACGAGGTATTTGTGCAGAATTTGTCAATGCCGGATATAAAATCAGCGGGTTTACCGCTTATATGGTTAGTGATGTAATGGTAGGTTCAGGCCTTAGTTCGTCTGCAGTAGTTGAAGTACTTATCGGAAAAATTCTCAGTGTGCTTTTTAACAATGATTCAATTGACCCTGTCACAATTGCAAAAACAGGCCAGTTTGCTGAAAACAGGTATTTTGGCAAACCGTGCGGGCTTATGGATCAGACAGCATGTTCGGTAGGCGGAATAGTTGCAATAGATTTTAATGATCCCCAAAATCCCGATGTGAAGAAGGTTGATTTTAATTTTGCCGATTATAATTATAAAGTGCTTGTTGTTAACACAGGCGGAAGCCATGCTGATCTCACAGAAGATTATGCTTCAATTCCTATAGAGATGAAAGAAGTGGCAGGGTTGTTCAACAAAGATGTTTTAAGAGAGTTGTCCATGAATCAAGTGTTAAATCAAGCCCTTCAAATAAGAAAAACAGCAGGCGACAGGGCATTTTTAAGGGCGTATCACTTTTTTATGGAAAATGACAGAGTTGATTCGGAAGTAAAAGCTCTGGAGAATAAGGATATTAAATCATTTTTAACTCTAATTAACAGATCGGGAGATTCGTCATTTAAATACCTTCAGAATATCTTTTCAGTTCACAATACGCGCGAACAGGGGATATCTCTTGCTCTGGCACTTTCGGAGGATTTTATAAGACGTTCGGGAAACGGCGCATGCAGGGTTCATGGAGGAGGATTTGCAGGAACAATACAAGTATTCCTGCATGACAAAGATGTCGAAAAGTATAAGAATATGATTGAATCTGTTTTTGGCGAAGATTCTGTATTTGAGCTTGGCATCAGACAGGAAGGCAGCCTGCATCTGAATTCTTATCTTGCAGATTAACCCGGAATTATATTTTTTTGCCGGGCACCAGTTAAGCTAAAGTTTTGTCAGTACGGGATTTTATTCTATTTTCTGACAAAATAAATAATAAAAATAACCATATTTACTTACCGCGGCTTTACCCAAACTCTGCATAATTTCATATAATTCCGATTCAGCAGAAAATTGAGGTTTCCAAATCACATTACTAATATCTTGACAAAATCATTAAAATTATGCACATTAATAAATGTTGATTACAGTCATTAATTTAACGGGTTAAATTGATATAAGATATTAATTCTCATAGTCTTAAGTGCTTTGCTCGGAATAGATCAGTAAGCCTTTAAGCCTATTAATTTTCACAGGAGATTTACAATGGAAGTGTCCGAGGCAACTGGGCCGAAGATTTTTTACCGAAGATTGGATGCAATTCTTTCAAAAATTGGAAAAACCAAATCTGATAAGAATTTTTTCATAAATATTCTTTCCGCTCTGCGAAAAGAGTTTGGTAAGGATCTGAAAATCAAGAAAAGCTATATCTATGAAGAGCGAGGTACGGATTATATACTTATTCATTCTGTAAATGCAGGGAGAAAAGTTAAAGTACGGCCATCATTCTCGCGTGATTCCAGAATTGTGAGTATGGCATTAATAAAACGAAGAGCTGTTATAACAGCACCTGAGCTTATTAAGGAATTCGAGATTAACGGTAAAAAAGGCATTTCTGCCATTGCAGTAACAACTGTACATAATCCTGTGCGAAGGTGGATATTTGTTTTTGAACTTGATCACGAGTGGGTGTATGAAGAGATTATGCTTTTTTTAAGAGCTATGCGTACAGCTCTTAATTACAGGTTGTTTTCCGAGATGGTGGGAACGGATCTTGAGAGATCAGAGCAGATTCAGAAGAGCCTGCTGCCGA
>JAGGVB010000144.1 GCA_021158245.1 bacterium
GCAAAAATCTCTGCAGGTTTGCATAAACTGAAATTTTTTATAGTTCACGGTGGATTTAATATAAACTTTATAAGGCTTAAAATAACAGATTCTGTTCTTAATGAATCAGATTTTAAAGCTGTTAATAGTAATGTCTATTTAGGGTTGTGTTATCCCAACCCATTCAGCACTTGTGTTAAAATTCCTGTTTTTATTGCAAAACCTGAAGATTATTCTCTTAAAATATATTCTATAAACGGGGAGATAGTAAAAGAGTTTTCTGAAATTGCAACTGAGCAAACAGGTCTTAAGCTGATTCAATGGGATGGCACTGATAAAAACAGTATTGCAGTAAGTTCGGGAGTATACATTTATACGATTATTGCTTCAGGTCATAATAAATCGATGCGCATGGTACTGCAAAGGTAGGGTGATTTGAAATATGAATAAATTTATCAAACTGGCAATTATTTTACTTTTAATGCATGGAAGTTGTACAAAAATGGAAACCAGTACTCAACCACAAAATTATGATGCTGTTTATCTAAATCCTGATGCAGATATAGAGGAACGTGTGGAAGATCTTCTTTCAAGAATGAATTTAAAAGAAAAGATTGGGCAAATGACCCAGGTAGAAAGGGGATTCATTCAACAACAGAGTGATATTACAACTTTTTGTATTGGATCTGTGTTGAGCGGAGGAGGATCTGGTCCATCTGAAAATAAGGCAATTTCCTGGGCAGATATGGTTGATGGTTTTCAGCAAAGGGCATTAATGACCCGGTTGAAAATTCCATTGATATATGGAATAGATGCGGTTCATGGGCATAATAATGTTTACGGAGCAGTAATTTTCCCCCATAATATTGGTATGGGATGTACAAGGAATCCTGATTTAGTGCGACAGGCAGCAAGAGTAACTGCTGAGGAAGTAGCAGGCACAGGTATCAACTGGACATTTGGGCCCTGTATTGCAGTTGTAAGAGATGAGCGCTGGGGGCGGACATATGAAGGATTTGGTGAGACCCCGGAATTGACAGAAAAAATGGCAGCTGCTGCAGTAGAAGGGTTTCAGGGTAGCGACTTAAAGGATCCTGTATCGATACTGGCTTGTGCAAAACATTTTTTAGGTGATGGCGGAACAACAGGCGGGCATGATCAGGGCAATACTGAACTTAGCGAGGCAGAACTGCGTGCCATACATCTTTCTGGTTATATTTCTGCAATAAATGCTGGAGTTGGCTCAATCATGGCTTCATTCAGCAGTTGGAATGGAGAAAAAATTCACGGCAACCATTATTTGCTTACAGATGTTTTAAAACAAGAGCTCGGATTTGAAGGGTTTGTTGTTTCTGACTGGGGTGCAATCAATCAATTATCTGCTGATTATGAAGTTTGTATAGAGAAAGCGATTAATGCAGGAATAGATATGGTTATGGTGCCGGATGATTATAAAAAATTTATAAATGTACTGGATACATTAGTTACACAGGGCCGTGTGCCTCTTGACAGAATTAATGATGCAGTGAAACGTATTTTGCGCATAAAATTTCGTCTTGGGTTATTCGAATCGCCTTTTACGAATCGCAGTTACACAATGCAGATCGGCTCATCAGAACACCGTGCTGTGGCAAGAGAATGTGTCAGACAGTCACTGGTGTTACTTAAAAATAATGGGAAGGTGCTTCCTCTAAGCGGCTTAGAAAGCAGGATTCATGTATCAGGCCGTAATGCTGATGATCTGGGAAGTCAGTGTGGAGGTTGGACAATAAGCTGGCAGGGAAACCGTGGGAGCCATACTGTTGGAACTACAATTTTACAAGCTATTAAACAACGAGCTCCAGCAGGCACACAAATCACATATAGCACTGACGGAAGTAATGCTTCAGAAAGTGATATTGGGATAGTTGTGATTGGAGAAAGTCCGTATGCTGAAGGTAATGGTGATCGTAATGATTTATCAATTGAAGAACAGGATGTTGACACCGTTAAACGAATAAAATCTGCGGGAATTCCTTTAGTTGTTATTTTGATTTCCGGCCGACCTATGATTCTGGATTCCATCCTTGATGATTGTGATGCTTTGATTTCTGCATGGCTACCAGGTACAGAAGGACAGGGAGTGGCAGATGTGCTATTTGGTGATTTTCCACCAACAGGAAGATTATCTCATTCATGGCCCCGTAGCATGAATCAGATACCGATTAATCTTGAAGACATTCCTTATGATCCACTCTTTCCATATGGTTTCGGATTAACATATTAAACAGGCCGGAGTATTAAAAGAAGATGCAAAAACTGCATGACATTTTATACACTCTTTTTTTAATTTTTACTGTCAATAGTATTTGTACTTGTTATGGACAGAATTTCAGTAATGGCTTTAATTTTTATATGCCTCCTGATGATTCTATAAGTGTTGATTTTTTGCCTGATTTTCACAGGAATCCTATTAGCATGAACGATTTTATTTCTATAAATAGTAGCGGACATTTTCAGCGCAAGGGAGAGAGGATAAGGTTTTTTGGAGCCAATCTCACTTCAGGAGCATGCTTTCCAGAAAAAACAAAAGCATCTTTTGTGGCAGCACGCCTAAGGAAAATGGGATTCAATATGGTTCGATTCCATCACATGGATAATCCATGGGGGACCAGTATTTTTGAACATAACAGTGATACACGACACCTTGATCCCAATAATGAAGAC
>JAGGVB010000145.1 GCA_021158245.1 bacterium
GAGAAAAGAACGCTCAGGGAGCAGGAAATAGACCCGATATTCAGGGGAATAATTAATTATATTGAGGATAAGTTTTCTGCCTCGTTACGCTCAATATAAGTGTTAAACATAAGGGCAATATTATGGATGATAGCAATATTGATATACTTGAGGAAAAATTAAACAAAATTATTTCAGTTATTAATAATCTGAAAGAGGAGAATCGTAAATTACAGGCTAATGTTAATGAGCTCAAGAACTCTCTTCATGAAAAGGACGAGATTATTGTAAGGCTTCAGCAGGAACGTGAGAATGTTTTAAGCATTCAACATGAGATAGAATCGTATAAGACAAAACATGACAGAGTCAGGTCGAAAGTTGACCAGCTTTTGTTAAAGCTGAAAGAAATAGATGACGTTTAATGGTTGATGGCATCAGGAGGCCACCGTATTGACAGTTAGAGGGATATTATTAAAATATTTATAACCTGCAGGAACGCTTAAATGTGTTCGGATAAAAATGTATTAAAAGTAAGAATATATGGTGCTGAATATACAGTACGTGGTTCAGCTGATGAAAAGTACATGAAAAAGGTTTCAGAGTATGTAAATCAGAAAATGATGGAGATAGACAGGACTACACGTATTGACTCTTCGCTTAAAGTTGCAATACTTGCATCTTTA
Organism: bacterium; assembly: GCA_021158245.1. Lineage (NCBI taxonomy): Bacteria > bacterium. The sequence goes on from JAGGVB010000145.1 coordinate 663, forward strand.
AATATTACGGACGAATTGTTGAAATTGCGGCAGGAAAATGAAATTATCCGAGCAGAATTGATTGAAAAAATTGAGCGTTTAAATAAAATTATTGATCGGGAAATACTCGAGAAAGTTTGAAATTAACATCCCCGCAGGATAGAAATCCCTTTAACACTCGGAATTTATTCCGTTGTAGTGTTGCCTTCTATATCCGGGGATTTTTTAATAGAATGGAGGTATTATGGATATTGAACTGGTTATATTAATTTCCTCTGGAGTTGGCCTTTTAATGTTTTTCCTTGGCTGGGTTGTAAGTACCAAAATTGGCCAGGGCAAAGTAGCCAATGCAGAGAAATTAGCTGAAAAAATAGTATCCGAAGCTGAAAAAGAAGCTTCAGCACTTAAAAATCAAAAAATACTTGAAGCAAAAGAGGAGTGGTACAAACAGAAACAAACTTTTGAAAAGGAAACTTTTCAGCAACGTCAGGAAATTGACAGACAGAAAAGAAAGATTGAAAAACGTACCATTGAACAGGATAGAAGGCTTGAGCACCTTAACAGGAGAGAAGGTGAAATAAAAAGCCTTGAACAAAGCGTTAAAGCCCGTACTGTAAATCTGGCAAGAAAACAGGAAGAGCTTGATAAAATTATTGACAAACAGAATAAAAGGCTTGAAAAAATATCAGGAATGTCGAATGAGGAGGCACTTCGCGAACTGAAGGAAAACCTTCTTTCAAAGGCAAAACAAGAAGCCGCCCAAATGATCAAGGAGATTAAAGATCAGGCACGTCTCAGTGCAAATAAAGAGGCAAAAGAAGTTGTTATCTCTGCAATTCAGCGTACTGCTGCTGATCATTCCGTTGAAACTACAGTAAGTGTTGTTCATCTTCCAAACGACGAAATGAAGGGTAGAATAATTGGCCGTGAAGGAAGAAATATTCGATCTTTTGAAACAGCAACAGGAATAGATGTTATTGTTGATGATACACCGGAAGCTGTTATTCTTTCCGGATTTGATCCATACAGGCGTGAAATAGCCAAACGGGCGCTTGAAAAGCTAATTACAGACGGAAGGATTCATCCGGGGAGAATTGAAGAAGTTGTAGAAAAGGCACGCTCTGAACTTGAAGAACATTTAGTGGAACTCGGAGAACAGGCAATGCTGCAGACAGGAGTGCACGGGCTTCATCCGGAGCTTGTACGGCTGCTTGGTAAACTTAATTATAGAACAAGTTACGGCCAGAATGTACTACAGCATAATATTGAAGTAGCACATCTTTCCGGATTAATGGCTGTCGAACTGGGGCTTGATGCAGTGGTTGCAAAACGTGCAGGCCTTCTGCATGATATTGGGAAAGCAATTGACATGGATGTTGAGGGTACGCATTTTCAATTAGGAGCAGACCTCGCAAAAAAATACGGTGAAGGCCCGATTGTACAAAATGCTATTGCTTCCCATCATGGCGAAATAGAGATGATATCACCGATATCTGCTCTTGTTCAGGCAGCAGACGCAATATCAGGTTCACGCCCGGGAGCAAGAAGAGAAACTCTTGAAGGATACATCAAAAGGTTAGAGAAACTTGAAGGTATAGCAGAATCATTTCAGGGTGTACAAAAAACCTATGCAATTCAGGCAGGAAGAGAAATAAGGGTACTTGTTCAGCCGGATAAAATGAATGATGCTCTTGCAGACCAGCTTGCAACTGATATTGCTGAAAAAATCCAGTCTGAAATGGAGTACCCAGGACAGATTAAAGTAACTGTAATAAGAGAGTACCGTGCAGTTGATTATGCAAAATAAGAAGGATAATATAACTTGAATAATTCCAGCAGGATAAATATCCTGTTTATTGCGGATGTTGTAGGTTCCGAAGGGTTTGATGCAGTATCATCTCTCATTCAGAAAGTTAAAAATGCTAATGATATAAATTTTACCGTGTTAAACGGTGAAAATTCAGCATCAGGCAAAGGATTAACAGGAAAGATTGCAGAAGATTATTTCTCCCTTGGTGTTGATGTAATTACAAGCGGAAACCATATCTGGAATAAACGGCAGATATATTCTTTACTGGATTCTAATAAAGATATTCTAAGGCCGTCGAATTATGCTGAAAGCTGCCCGGGGCATGGTACAAGAATCAAAGAAACGGCAAATGGAATTCAAATTGCTGTAATAAACCTGCAGGGCAGAAGTTTCATGTATCCGATTGACTGCCCTTTTCAGAAAGCTATGCAGGAAATTGCAATTTTAAAGAAGAGCGGAGTTAAAATAATTTTCATTGATTTTCATGCAGAAGCTACAGCCGAAAAAATGGCATTGGCATGGTATCTTGACGGAAAAGTCAGCGCAGTTGTAGGTACGCATACCCATGTACAAACTGCTGATGAAAGAGTTTTACCTTCAGGAACTGCCTATATTTCCGATGCAGGTATGACAGGATCTTTTAATTCTGTCATAGGTATGGATAAAGAAACTGCAATTAGCAGATTTTTAACACAAATGCCTGTTTATTATAAAGGTGCTCATGGAAATTCAAAATTCTGCGGAGTTGTCGTATCTGTGGATGCATCAACAGGAAGAGCATTTTCAATTAAACGAATTCAGCTTGATATGGATAAACACTCGACTGATTAAAAGGATGTTTGTTATGGCACTAATTCTTGACGGAAAACATATATCAAAAATTGTAAAAGCTGAAGTGGCAAAGGAAGTATCGGATTTAAAAAATAAAGATATTTTTCCGAAGCTTGCCGTCATACTTGTAGGTAATAATGCAGCATCTCAAATTTATGTTAGAAGTAAAGAGAGAGCATGTAAAAAAGCAGGAATTATTTCAGATACCATTACCTTTTCTTCCGATATCTCCGAAAATGAGCTGAAAACAAAAATTATTGAACTGAATAATGACAAATCTGTTCACGGTATTCTTGTTCAGCTTCCATTACCCGCAGGATTTAACGAAGAAAGTGTTATAGAAACAATTTCTCCTCAAAAGGATGTTGATGGATTCCATCCGATCAATTTTGGCAGGCTTTCTGCAGGAATAACTGAAAATCTTTTTGTTCCGGCAACACCTGCCGGAGTAATTGAACTTTTAAAAAGATACGACATTAGTACCGCAGGGTTAAATGTGGTAATAGTCGGAAGAAGCTCAATAGTAGGCAAACCTCTTGGAATGCTTTTTTTAAGAAGGGGTAATCTCGGAGACGCAACAGTTACCATTGCTCATTCGAAATCTGAGGATTTAAAAAATATTACAAAAAATGCTGATATTTTAATTGCTGCGACAGGCAGGCCTAATCTTATTACAAAAGATATGATTAAGAAAGGAGCTGTCGTAATAGATGTCGGAATCAATCGAGTCCCTGACAAAAATTCAGAAAAAGGATATAAAATTACAGGTGATGTAGATTTTGAATCCGTTTCACAAAAAGCATCTGCAATTACACCTGTTCCGGGAGGAGTGGGCCCTATGACGATTGCAATGCTTTTAAAGAATACTATTTACGCTGCAAAAATGTTAAATAAAAGGAGTAAGCGGTGAGATTATCGCAGGCATACATACCCACACAAAAAGAGATCCCCTCAGATGCTGTAATTCCAAGCCACCAGTTAATGCTTCGTGCAGGGTTTGTAAAACCTCTTGCTGCAGGGATATATTCTATCCTTCCTATTGGCTGGAAAATAATGAAAAAAATTATGGAAATTATACGCCATGAGATGGATAGTATCGGAGCTCAGGAACTTCACCTGCCTGCATTAAACCCAATTGAATTGTGGAATGAAAGCGGAAGGAACGAAAATTTCGGAGACGAAATGTTCCGTTTAAAAGACAGAAAGGGAAGAGAGCTCGCACTTGCTCCGACACATGAAGAAATCATTTGTGATCTTGCCAGAAAATATATACGATCATATAAAGATCTGCCTCAAATCTGGTATCAGATTCAAACAAAATTCCGCGATGAACCCAGGCCCCGCTCAGGTGTTATGCGTACGAGGCAATTTACAATGAAAGATTCTTATTCTATGGATGCAGATCCTGAAGGGATGAAGAAATCATACGATCTGCATGCAGAAGCTTATAAAAAGATTTTCAGTAGATGTGGTATAAAATTCCATATTGTTGGAGCTTCTTCTGGTTTGATGGGGGGGAGGGCTTCACAGGAATTTATGATGGAATCTGAACACGGTGAAGATTTAATTGTACTCTGTGATAAATGTGGTTATGCTACCAATATGGAAGTAGCTGTTTCAAACGCTGAAGATGTGCAGATATCAAAATCATTCGATTCTTTGACTGAAATCCATACACCTGATAAAAAAACAATTCAGGAAGTTTCATCATTTCTAAATATCAAACCTTACGAGTTAATTAAATCTATTGTATATATTAAAAATAAAAATGAACCTGTTATTGCATTGATACGCGGTGATCATGAAATTAACGAAGAAAAACTGTCATTTTACCTTGAAGCTCCAATAAGGCCGGCACATTCTGAAGAAGTGAAAAATATTTGCGGGGCTGAAGTCGGATTTATCGGGCCCATAGGCCTTAAAGATAAAAACAGCATTATTATTGCGGATAATGCTTTAAAAAATATGAAAAATCTTATTGCCGGAGCTAATAAAGAAAATTATCATCTCGGCGGTATTAATGTTGAAAATGATTTAAAGAATGCAGCCTTTTTTGATATAAGGAATGTTGTTCAGGGAGATACTTGTAAAACCTGCGGTTCGCCTTTACGTATTACAAATGCAATTGAGCTGGGCCATATCTTTCAACTCGGTACACGTTATGCATCTGCTATGAAAACTACATTCCTTGATTCATCAGGCAAAGAAAATCCTGTTTACATGGGAAGTTACGGTATAGGAGTTGAAAGGCTTACAGCATCAATTATTGAGCAGAATCATGACGCAAAAGGAATGGTTTGGGAACCATTTCTCACACCTTTCCATGTTCATATTATTCCTATTAACGTTAGTAATGAAGAAATTGTTAAGGAATCGGAAGCCATTTATTCTTTGTGTACAGCCAATTCAATTGATGCATTGATTGACGACAGAAATGTTTCTCCTGGTTTTAAATTCAAGGATGCTGATCTTCTCGGTATGCCAATTCAGATAATAGTCGGTAAAAAATGGATTGAAGAAAACAAAATTGAATTTAAAATAAGGAAAACAGGAGAAACATTTCTTATTGACAGCTCCAATATAATCGATAAAATCAAAACATTGCTGTCAATTAACGGAGCGTCGGCAGAATAAAGGAGTAGTGATATGGGTTCAAGAAAAAAATCTAAAATCATTACGGTTTCGATAAATATTTCCGATATTAAATTAAACAAAGGCCTTTTAAACCTGCCGGACAATTTAACAGATCCTAAAGGGTTACGCGATCACCTTCTTGCTATTTTTAAGCCTTCTTCCGGAATCATGGAGGGTTTTGTTGATGGAAGACAGGTTGTTATCCAATGGTATCCGGTTGAAGTAAATGAACAAGCTGAGAAATTAAGCAGGATCGCATCAAAACTTTTACGAGAAAAGGATTTCAATAAAGCTTCTCAAATACTTGAAAAAGCATTGGTTATAAATAACAATGATGTTGAATATCTCTACAAATTGGGACTCATATTTTTCGGACAAAAACAGTATGAACAAACTATTTTGTATCTGAAAAAAGCCATAAATATCTGCCCGATTCATTTCAGAGCTAATTTATTAACAGGCATTACTCTCATAAAACTCCGCAAAGTAGAATCTGCTGAAAAATATTTTTTGCTCAGTAATATTTTTAATAAAACCAGTGTTTTGCCATATTTAAATCTTGGTGCAATATTTACTATTAAGAAAGAATACACTAAGGCAATAAATATGTTTAACGGCTGTATTGATCTTGCACCTAATGAAAGCCGTGCATATCTTGGATTGGCAAGAATTTATACTATGTTAAATGATATTGACTCGGCAAATTTAAACTTTAAAAAGGTCATTGAATTATCTCCGGGATCAAAGATTGCTGAACTTGCACAAAGATCAATTAAAGTTTCAGGCAAAAGCTTAAATTCTTCTGATAACGATAAAAATTTAAAAACCCAAAAAACTGCAGAAGAACAACCTCTGTCAGTAGGAGTTCACCAATTTCTGACTCATAACTACTCAGGATCATTAAACCAGTTTAAGAATTACCTTAACAGGCATCCTCTTGATCATTTTGTGTGGTATCTTCTTGGCGAAACACAGCTCAGAACCGGTAATTTTGAAGGTGCAGTAATAAGTTTTAGAAAAGCTATAAATCTTTATAAAAAAAGAGGGCTTTATTTTAAGGGAGTGGGGATATCTTTTTATTATCAAAATAAATATCCTGAAGCTGCAGATGCTTTAAAACATGCAATACAACTTGGGAAAAATGATTCATTATGTTTTACACTGCTTGGTGTTTGTAATGTATATTTGAACAGAATCGATGAGTCCGAAATGATTTTCAAGCAGGCTTTACAAAAAAATCCCAATAATCCATTAGCGATTTATTTCTCTTCGCAAAATAAAATAAAGAGGGGAGAGACAAAAGAGGCTTACAAGGATCTTAAAAAAGTCATTAATTTTCAATACCACATACCTTTGAAAACTAATGTAAAAAAACTTATACAATCAATTCAGATTTAAAATGAAGCAGTTAATCAGAATTTCTAAAGTTGCTGAAAATCCTTCAAATGTAAACAATATTGTTTCTATACTGAATAGTGCTCTTGATTCAGCGGATCCTTTTGATCTTTCGGGAAAGTCAATAGATATTAGAGGTAAAAAACTTGAAATCAGAGACGTTTACGGAAAATTATCATCATTTGATCTTTCCAAATTTAATAAAATTATACTCATTGGTATTGGAAAAGCTTGTGCTCCAATTGCAAAACATCTCGAATTAATTTTAACAAATAAAATTTCAACCGGACTGCTTATTGTTAAATATGGATACAAAACCAATTTAAAATGCATAGAAATTAAAGAAGCAGGACATCCGATACCGGATAATAACGGATTACATGCAACAAACATAGTAACAAATTTATTAAAAAATGCCTCTAAAGATACTTTAATCCTGTTTATTGTAACAGGTGGAGGTTCTTCTTTGTTTGTGAGCCCGGAAAACGGCATAGATTTTAATGATCTGCAAACATTCAGCAACATCCTTTTAAAAAGCGGGCTTTCAATTCAGGAAATGAATATTTTAAGAACATCTGTGTCAAAAATAAAAGGCGGAAGATTATCCGAAATTGCATATCCTGCAACTGTTGTTTCTCTAATTGTTTCAGATGTCCCTGGAAATAATTTAGAGTCAATAGCTTCAGGGCCTACAATCTCTACAAATATAGAATACTCAGATTGCATTAACTTACTGAAATACAAAAAAATATACGAGATAATTCCTTCTTCAATAAAGAATTTTTACCTAAATAACAAAAATAAAATACGTAAAACCCGCACATTAAATTCATATAATATACTTTTAGGCTCAAACAGAATATGTTTGGAAAACGCCGGAAATGCTGCTGTAAAACTTGGCTATTTTACTCATATTCTCACAGATTCTCTATCAGGCCCAATTGAACATTGCGTGGATAAATTCACAGATATTTTAAAACAAAGTCAAAGATATCATAAACCTTTTTGTATTCTTAGTGGAGGTGAAACAGAAGTAGCTGTAAAAAAAGGAGGTAAAGGCGGAAGAAATCAGCATTTCGCATTACTCTTTGCGAGAGAAACATATAATATTGATATAAATAACAAAATTACATTTGCATCCCTTGGTACTGATGGTGGTGACGGAAAATGTGATGTTGCTGGTGCGGTCATTGATAGAGAAAAATTAAAAAAGACTGTTGAAAAAAAAGAAATTGAAAAATATTTGGAAAGATTTGATTCATATGGATTTTTCAAAAAATACGGGGGGCACATAATAACAGGGCCGACAAATACAAATTTCATGGACATTCAGGCTCTTCTTATTGACTAAACACTTCGCATAATAAATATTATGTTTACTTTAGAATGGCTGTTCGCATTATTACTTTTTAATTTGCTGATCTCCTCCTCCCCCCTGCATATAATTAATTTTTTTCCCAGGGTGGTTTCCTCATTTTAACAATTCTATTTATTTTCATTTTCCCTTTTTTTATAGTAAAAATAACTTTATCATTTGGTTTTGCATCTTTAATCATATTTGTCATATGCCTGATATTTATAATGCTTAATCCCTGAAATTCAATTAAAGTGTCTCCTTTTGATATTCCGGCTTCCTCAAATGGACCTTTTGGTGCAGCATCAACAACAAGCACACCTTTGCCGTAATCCTTTCCTATAAGATTTGTGACAGAAACTCCTGCCCAGCTTTCATTATTTTTTAAATTATTTATAATTTTCATAAAAATATCATTGATTTTTCTGCAGCTTATCGCAAATCCTTCGTTTTTTAATGACAGCAGGGGATCGTTGATTTTACGTATATTCCCAATCAACATACCTACGAGAGTTCCATTGTAATTAATTACCGGGCTCCCGCTGTTGCCGGGCGGAAAGATTGCATTGTCAATTTTAATTATTCCTGAGTTATCATCATACCCTGTAAATTTTGCAATTGTCAGAGAAGGAAACACACCGAGTGAATTTCCTATAATAAATAGTTTGTCATTCCTGTTGATTTTAATATTTCTTGATAATGGAATTGGCGTTAAATTATTATAGTTAATGTAAAGTATCGCTATCTTTTGATCATAGTTAAAATAAATTTTCCATGCTTTTTTTCTAAAACCGTTATTAAGCTGTACTGTTATGCTATCACTTCCCGAAATAATCGAAGCCTGTGTAACGATAAAGCCATCATTATCATATACAAAACCTGTACCGATCTTTTCAATTACTACATTATTTTTCCTATGATAGGCGTGTATACTCACAACTGAATTAGAAATCTTTTTTAAGATATTTTCCGTAACAATTTGGCTGTTAGTATCTAATGTCCCTGCTGCAAGCGTATTTGCTAAAAAATAGATCAGAAATATATTTGCTTTTCTTATCATTTAAAAACTTACCGGAGTTAATCGTACTCTTATTTGATCTGTATTTTTTAATGATTTCAAACTATCTGATAAATTTTTATCAAGATTTTTTATTTTGCTATTATTTGCTGCGCTACTCTCCTCTACTCCATATTGATCAATAACATACTGCACATTAGACCCGTTTGTTATTTTTTTCTGTTCTTGTATTAATTTTTCTGTAGATGCAATATTTTTACCGCTATTAAATAAATTAATATCATTTATGGAAAGCCAGCCTATCACAATAAACAATAAACCGGTTGCAAAAGCAGGTACAAGAAACTTTGTTTTGATAGAAGGCTGTTTTTGCCTTGCGAGTTCTCTTCTAAGCCGTTCTCTTAAAAGTATATTAAAGTTCTCGGAAACACCGGGCCTTGGCAATTCATTTAATATCTGCTTCATTTTTTTTACGCGATTTGAGAAAGCCAAACAATCCTCACAAACTTTAAAATGATTATTAAGCCTTATTTTATCATCTTCACTGATAATGTCATCATAAAAATCATAGATTAACTTTTGATATTCACGACACTGATTCAAGGCAATTCTCCTTTATTCCATTAAAAACCTTAGTTTGTTTTGCAGCCGGCTTCTTCCGCGATTTACACGTGATTTGACTGTACCTATTGGTATCTTAAGAATATCACTTATTTCCTCATAAGAAAGCTGTTCAATGTCTCTCAAAATAACAACTTCTTTAAATCTTGCAGGCAGTTTATCAATCTCGCCTTTTATGAATTTCATTTCCATATTGTTTTCTACAATTTTATCCGGCTGACTTAAAGAGTCCGGTATTTCAAAATCTTTGTCTTCATACCCGATCTTTGATAAAGAAAGTACGCGTTTACGTTTTCTTTTTCTCAATTCGGTTTTAGCGAGATTACTGGCAATTGTATATATCCATGTAGAGAACTTTGCTACTTTACGGTACATTTCCTTTTTTTTGTACAAACGAATAAACGTTTCCTGTACAACATCTTCTGCATCAAGCCTGTTACCCAAATAATAGTAAATAAAATTAGTTAAGGGCTCTTTATATCGCTGTACAATTAATTCGAATGCATATAACTCCCCATTCTGGAATCGTTCAATCAGCTCTTCATCATCAGGTCTGATTTGATTAGCCCTTTCTTCTTTCCCATTTTCCTTTTTATCTAACAATTGTTCTCCTGAAAAGTTCCGTAAAATATTATTTTTTTAAAGCGGGACATCTTCTCCTCTTATAATTCCATTAATTGCGAGGATAATTATAGTCTGTTTATCGTATCTACCGGTTTTTAAAGCTATATCAGCTTTTAAAAGAGTATCTATTATTTTAATGAGGTTGTTTTTTGTAAATGATGATGCCTGCACAAAACACCTTTTCATTAAAAACGGCCACATGGGAATAGATTTGCTTATCGTTTGGTTATTGGCTCCTTTTTCTTTTAAGGAACGAATCTTTAAAAGTACAAACGCCCTCTCACTTAGATTTGCAATTAAACCGACAGCCGAAGAATTGTTATTTTTAATGATATGATTAAAAATTTCAATAGATTTATCAATTTTTTTATTAAAAACCGATTCTGTTAATTCCCACACATTGTAATTTCTTGAATGCCCTACAACTCCGGCAATTTCGTTAACGCCAATCTTTTCCAGGTTCCCGGTAAACAGTAAAATCTTTTCAATTTCGTTTGATAAAGCCCATTGTGATGTTCCGGTTAGCTGTACGATAAATGATGCCCCTTCAGTACTTATTGTTTTTGATTCTTTCTTAAAACGTTTAATAACCCATGCCCTTGCCTCATTTTCATATAGCTGCGGACTTTCAAAACTTGAACATTTTTTTTTCAGTTTCTGATAGAATGAAGTTTTAATATTTATCTTACCGGCATTAAGGATAAGCACAGAAGATTCATTTGGATTATCAATGTACTGTTCAATCTTTTTTTTGCCCGAATTCGAAAGTTTTTGTATGTTCTTGACTAAAATCACCCGTTTTTCAGCCATCATAGGAAACGATGATGCAATTGAAACAATATCATCACCTGTAGTTTCTTCTCCGCTGAGTATGTCCCTATTAAAATCTTTTGTTTCTTCATTGATTACCGTATCAATAATTAATTTAGACATTTTCTCAATAAAATATGGCTCATCTCCATAAAAGAAATAAACAGGGCTGATAGCCCCCTTTTTTACTTCATTTTCAATCTTAACAATATCTTGAAATCGATTTCCCATTTTAATTTATTTCTCTATCTGAAAATTATAAAAGATGCAATTGAAAGCAGCAGTGTATAAATTGAAAAATACCAGAAATGGCCCTTACGCAAGAAACTATTCAATATTTTCAGGAAAAAATAACTAAATATAGCTGAAATAATTAAACTTAACAACATTGGGGCTAAATTTTCCGAAAAGAACAACAGGTTTGCGCTGTCCATTGCATCAATTAACACTCCGCCGAGAATTGCAGGAATGGCTAATGTGAACGAATAAAATGCAGCTTGTTCGCTGGATACACCGAGCAGCAGAAGTATTGCAATGGTTGAACCTGATCGTGAAACCCCAGGGAATAAAGCTATGCCCTGAAATAAGCCGACTAATAGAGGTAAATACAATCCTGCTTTTATCACATCAACAGTTTTCTTTGTTTTAAAAAAAGTTGTAATGAGAATGATTGTTGTAAATATATATGTAAATTTCAGTATTGAAGGATTATGAAATTCCTTATCAAGAGAATCTCCGAGTATTACATAAACCAATCCTGTAATAAAAGTTGATACAAGTATATAAATAACAAACTTCAATGATGGCCTGCCATTATCAGATTTTACAATTTCAGTATAACTATCTTTCACAAGATCAATCAATTTTTTTCTGTAAAAAATTAAAATAGCAATCAAACTGCCAAAATGTACAATAATATCAAAGGCAATTGGCATATCTTCAAAATGAAACAGGCCTTTTATGAATAACAGGTGCCCTGACGATGATACGGGCAGAAATTCAGTTGCAGCCTGAACAAAAGACATGAGATAAAGAATAATGTAGCTCATTAAAACTCCATACAGAATGAATAAAAAATGGAAGATAAATAGCTCCGATTTCAAAAAAAACCGGAGCTATTATGGAAATTAATCATTAACACGATGAAAATGTTTCATTTACAGCTCTGCGTCAATGCCTATGCTTGCAACCCATGGTGTGCCAGCTGCTGCACGTACCCACATTTTCGGAGATACCTGATAACGAATACCAGCCTGGCCGGCAAAAGAAACATAAGAGGCTGATGCGCTTCCCCATGTACCGGAATATGTACCATAATCGGATGCTTTTACGTAGACATATCCAAAACCAGCTCTGGCATAAGGATCTAATTTGGGATTATTCAGCTTGTAATGGAATGAAAGAAAAGCAAAAACCGGTACATAAGTGTATTTCCAACCATACTCCCCGCCACCCCAATAGCCGTAATCATATTTTCGAGTAGCATAACCGACTTCTACTCCACCTCCGACAATGCCAAGATCTTGAATATCTTTAAAAATCTTCTCGTAGCTTGCTGAAAAACCTAATCCATACCATGAACCGATAGCAACACCTGCGAATGATTTGCCTACCAAATTCTGGCTGAATGCTGAAGAATTAAGAAGCACAGCAAATAATACAGCCAACAAGGTGATTTTTTTCATTTTTCCTCCCGTTCTTAATTTAAAATTAACCGGCTTTTGCTATCTGAGCATCATTAAAGAAAGCATTCTGCCGGTTCTCCCATTATCCCTTCTATAGGAATAAAAAATATCTTTATTGCACGAAGTACATAATTCTGAATCTTCTATTTTTCCCTCATTCACACCAAAGTTTATAAGTTCATCTTTAACATATTCCGGTAAATTGAGATAATCATTATTAATATAGTAATCTGGAAAATAAGACGCAACATTTTCTTTGATTTTATAACAACACTGTCTTATGCAGGGCCCTATGAACGCATTAATATTTTCAAGATCGATATTAAAATTATCAATCATTATGTTAATTGCATTTTTTACAATACCCCCCACTGCGCCTCTCCATCCTGCGTGTATCAGGCCAATTAAATGTTCTTTTTCAGAATACAGGAAAAGAGGCATACAATCTGCTGTCTGTATTGAAAGGCATACGTTTCTTTTATTTGTTATAAGCCCGTCACAATCAGAGTACACTCCTCCATGTTCAGCAATTAAAACATTTGAAGAATGAATCTGCTTTGGTACAGCAATCACCCTATCTGAAATATTTAAAGAAGAAAAAAAGATATTTTTATTTATTCCAACAGCATTCGGAGCATCAATTGTATTTGTTCCGAGATTTAAACTCGAAAACTCTCCTTTGCTTACACCGCCTCTTCTTGTGCTTGTGCATAAAAGAACATTAGCATTATTGACCATACTCTTAAACTGCCAGATAAAAACATTTTCTTTTTTTTCGAAAAACAATATCTACTTAATCCTGTAAATTTTGCCGTCTCTATACTGAAGAATATGGACAAATGTGTTGACTCGATTTTTTGAAAATGATATATAACCCCCTATTCCCTCAAAACCCTTAATTTTTGCCAGTTTGTCTCTAATTGCACTGCGTCTTTCTGCAAAATCGCCGGCAACACCGAGTAGCATGGTAATGGAATCGTAACCGAGAATTTCAAGACGCCCCGGGGTTTTATGATATTTCAACCTGAAAGAATCCCTGAACTTATAAAACTTATAATTAGATGCTTCTGAAAAGTAGTCACTTGCAAATATAACCCCATTACAATAATTTCTGTTTTTATTAAGAATTTCTTCATCATACCAGAACGATCCTCCGAAAAGTTTCCCTCCTATATTGTAGAAAGAAACCTGAGGAATTATATATTGCAAATCATCAGTATAAACAGGAAGAAATACTCCATCAATAGTTGTAATCTTTAAATTCGTAGAATCAACAAGTGCCGGGATGTCCTTATTAACATGAATCACACCGTCAATAACAGGATTTTCTTCATAAAGATATTTAAATTTTTCATCAGGAACAATAAGAAGCAGAGAATCTTTTACCATCTCCTGCAGTCCTGATTTGCGGATATCGTTAAATTGAGATTTTAAATTTTCCGCCCCATTATAATACCACTGCTCGCTTAATATTTTTGCTCCTGATTCGATGGCACCGGAAATAAATGATTTCTGCATTGATCTTCCATAATCGTCTGCAGGAGTAATTGTCACGAAACGTTTAAGCCCGAGCCCGGAAACAGCATAATTTGCAAGAGCTTTGCCTTTAGTCGCTATGTCGCTGCTCAGCTGGAAAATATAATTACCGATCGAGGCTAATCCGTCTTTTGCAGAAGCGGGAATAAGAAGCGGTACTGACTCTTCCTGGCATACGGCAGCAACTGCAGCAGAAACATTGCTCTCCAGTTCTCCTATAATTGCTGAGACTTCAATATTGCCGCATAGCTCCTGAGCATCTTTTATTGAAGCAATAATATCACTTTTTGAATCTCTGACAACAAGTTCAACTGTTGCTCCATTTGTTTTATTATGTTTATCAATTCCGTATTTGATACCGTTTAATACAGACTGGCCTTCTGAGGATAATTGTCCGGAAAGAGGGAGAATAACACCTATTTTCAAAACACCCTTACCCATTTTATCCGCCTCTTTGTAAAGCTCTTCTATTTGGACAACATAAGAACCTCCTTTGTACGTATCAAGGTAGCGTTGAAGTATCTTTTTTGCGGCCTGATATTGACGGCTGTTAATATATCTTTTACTAAGCTGTATTGTTAATACTGCATTGCTTCTTTCTGTTTTGGTGTTTACTGCAAGTTCCTCCAAATCACTGTCGGAAACATAGTTATGCAATATTTCAAGTGAAAGTTTCGCAGCCTTCCTTCTAAGCTTCTCATCTCCTTTTAAATCAATTAAAGACAAAAGTTTTCCCACAGACTTAGAATATTCTCCTGTCTTAAAATATACATTTGCCTGGCCATATAAAGCATCATCCACATATTCACTTTTCGGATAAGAATACTCCAATTCGGAAAACATACTCAATGCTTTTCTGTATTTGCCGAGTTTGTAGAAAGATTTAGCTTCCATTAAAAGTGTTGACGTTCTTCTGTTGTGTGCAGGATAGATTCTGTCTAAAAGCTGAAACATTTTCAGGGCTTCTTTAAAATTATCTGCTCTGTATTCGGAAATTCCTCTTTTAAAAAGACTGTCAACTGCGCTATTCTGCTGTGCATTAGCTTTTGTTAGAGGAGATATTAAAAGACAGCTCATTAAGAGCAGTCCAAATGTATTTTTCATAACAATTCTCCTTTCGCCTGGCTTACTCAACTGTCACACTCTTTGCAAGATTCCTCGGCTGATCAACATCGCAGCCTTTAAGAACAGCTGTATGATAAGCGAGCAGCTGAAGCGGTATGACTGTTAAAACAGGTGTAAGATAATGGAGAGTTTCCGGAATTTCAACTGTATAATCCACTTTTTCAGACACCCTCTTATCACCTTTTGTTACAATTGCAATAACTTTCCCGCCGCGTGCTTTCACCTCTTCAATATTACTTATTATTTTATCATATATGGAATCCTGAACTGCAATAAAGACTACAGGCATATTTTCGTCAATTAGTGCGATAGGGCCGTGTTTCATCTCTGCAGCAGGATATCCTTCAGCATGAATATACGATATCTCTTTCATCTTTAATGCACCTTCAAGTGCTACAGGATAATTGAGGCCCCTTCCCAGGTAAAGGGCATTGGAATGATTAACAAAATATTCAGCTATTTGTTTAATTTTGCTGTCTTGATTAATCACTTCTTCTATTTTATCCGGAAGCTTTTTAAGAGCATTAACAATTTCAATACCTTCTTCAGCAGAAAGCCTTTTCATCCTTCCAAGGCTCAAAGCAATTAGTGCAAGGGAAATCACCTGTGAAGTAAATGCTTTTGTTGAGGCAACACCTATCTCAGGTCCTGCATGGGAATATACTCCTGCATCACTCTCTCTTGCTATTGTACTTCCGACAACATTACATAATCCGAGAGAAAGAGCCCCTTTTCTTTTAGCTTCTCTCAAAGCAGCAAGAGTATCCAGTGTCTCCCCTGACTGAGTTATAGCAAGAACAGTATCGCCTGATTGCAGTATGGGATCTCTGTACCTGAATTCAGACGCATATTCAACTTCCACAGGCACATTGGCAAGCTGTTCAATAAGATATTCGCCTATCAGTGCAGCGTGCCAGCTTGTGCCGCATCCTGTCAGGATAAATCTTTTACTTTTCCGTAATTTTTCCCAACAGCAATCAAGCCCGCCAAGGCGGGCACTTCCTTCATCCGTTAGAAGTCTTCCCCGCATTGTATCGCGTACAGTCTGGGGCTGCTCATTAATCTCTTTTATCATAAAATGGGGAAAACCGCTTTTTTGAATATGTGTCATATCAAACGGAAGTTTTTCAATACTTCTGACAATTGCATTATCGCTGCTGATGGTACGTATCTGATACCCGTTTCTGTCAATAATTGCAAGTTCATCATCTTCGAGAAAGATAACATCTCTTGTATGCTCCACAATTGCTGTACCGTCAGAGGCCACAAAAGTCTCTCCATTGCCGACACCGAGCACAAGAGGGCTTCCTCTTCTCGCTGCAATCATTTTATCAGGTTCTCTTGTAGATATGACAAGAAGCCCGAACGTCCCTTCCACAAGATGCAGAGCTTTCTGGGTAGCTTTTGCAAGATCGCCGTCATAAAGCATTTCAATAAGATGTGCAAGAACTTCAGTATCGGTATCTGTCTTAAAAACGTGCCCTTTTTCTTCAAGGCTTTTTTTAAGTTGTGAAAAATTTTCAACAATTCCGTTATGCACCAGAGTTATTGTTCCTGTACAGTCAGTATGTGGATGAGCATTGAGTGTTGAGGGCGCTCCATGTGTCGCCCATCTTGTATGTGCAATCCCGATACTTCCTTCAGGAGTTTCATTGCCTATCTCTTTTTCCAGCTCTTTGATTTTGCCCTGTTTTTTTCTGAGCCACAATTCATTATTACTTATAACTGCAATACCTGCAGAATCATACCCCCTGTACTCAAGCCGTTTCAATCCGTTTAACAATACCGGGAGTATCTGTTTATTGCCGATGTAGCCTACAATTCCACACATAAAATTAATCCTTATTTTTAAAAACTGTTATTCCCACTCAATTGTACTTGGAGGTTTTGAACTAATATCATATACGACTCTGTTAATACCATTTACTTCATTAATGATTCTGTTAGAGACCTTTGATAGAAGTTCAGGGGGAAGATGCGCCCAATCAGCAGTCATTCCGTCTCTGCTTATCACAGCTCTTAATGCGACAGTGTTTTCGTATGTTCTTTCATCGCCCATTACCCCGACAGTCCTAATTGGAAGCAGAACAGCGAGTGCCTGCCAAACTTTATCGTACCACCCTGAAGAATTAAGTTCATCAATAAAAATCAAATCTGCTTCTCTCAGGATTTTAAGCCGTTCTTTTGTAACCTCCCCTATTATTCTGATTGCAAGCCCAGGGCCAGGGAATGGATGTCTGTACAATATTTCTTTCGAAAGATTTAATACTTCCCCCACTTTTCTTACTTCATCCTTAAAAAGTTCCCTTAGGGGCTCTATAAGTTTTAATTTCATCTTATCAGGGAGTCCGCCTACATTGTGATGAGATTTGATTGTAGCAGAAGGCCCCCAGGTTGAGACACTTTCAATCACATCAGGATAAAGTGTTCCCTGAGCAAGAAAATCGATCTCTCCTATAGACTCCGCTTCTTTCTCAAAAACCTGTATAAATCTTTTCCCAATCGCCTTACGCTTTAATTCAGGGTCTGTTAAGCCTGACAGATCATTGAGAAAATCCTCCGAAGCATCAACAAAACGCAGGTTCCAGTTATTAAAAGCCTTGCGGACCTGTGCAGCTTCATTTTTTCTCAGAACACCATTATCAACAAAAACGGGAATTAATTGATCTCCGATTGCTTCTCTTATTAAACCGGCTGTAACAGCGGAATCTACTCCTCCGGAAAGGCCGCATACAACCTTGCCATCACCAACAGATTCCCGTATTCTTTCAATACTTTCTTTTACAAAAGCTTCAGGTGTCCATTTTCCTGAACAATTGCAAATATTATATGCAAAATTTTTCAGAATATCAATCCCTCTAGGTGTATGTGCAACTTCAGGATGGAATTGAATACCGTAAATACTTTTTTTGAAATTTGCAATGGCCCCTATAGGCGCATTTTCCGTATGGCCGATAATTTCAAAAGATTCAGGTATTGCCGTAAGATTATCTCCGTGGCTCATCCATACTTCAATCGGAGATTCAATATCCTTAAAAAGGTCTCTGTCATCGTCTATCATAAATTCAGCGCGGCCGTACTCCCTTCTATCTGCTCTTTCAACATCACCGTTAAAAAATTTTCCGATAAGCTGCAGTCCATAGCATATACCCAAAACAGGTATACCCAAATCGAATAAATTTTTATCCGGAATCGGAGCATCATCAGAGTAAACACTGCACGGCCCGCCTGATAGAATAAGGCCTTTTGCTTCTTTTTTTTGTATTTCATTCGCTGAAGTAGTAAAAGGGATTATTTCGCAATACACATTTAATTCTCTGACACGCCTTGCAATAAGCTGAGTGTATTGAGAACCAAAATCAAGTATTATTATCATTTCACTTGCAACAGACATTTACAATCTCCGATTTTTTATTTATTATGCAGTAACATCCCAACTTTTCACCGTTTCAATAGATTCATAATGCGTTAGGTCAAAATGTACGGGCGTGATTGAAATATATCCTGATTGCACGGCACTTTCATCAATTTCAATATTGCTC
>JAGGVB010000146.1 GCA_021158245.1 bacterium
AACCCCTCCACTCCTGGATTCCCGATAAAAGATTTCGGGAATGACGCCTTGGATTACAGTCAGATACGGAGATTTTAAAGATGCCGGTAAAAAATTGTTTTATCCTTTATCAGTTTTCCTGTATCATTTTTTTCTTGTCCATATACGTAAATCAAAATAAAATGTAAACTTTATCCGGTTCTGCATATTTTAATCTTTTATCCCTCGATTTTTTTTAATAAATTTCTGTATCGGAAAATGGAGCTGAAAAATGTATTTGCCCTGCACAAAATCGGAAATGAAAAAACTCGGGTGGGAAAGGTGCGACATTATCCTTATTACAGGAGATGCGTATATTGACAGCCCCTTCATAGGAGCTGCACTTATAGGCAGGGTGCTTTTCAATGCTGGATTTAAGGTAGGTATGATTCCGCAGCCTGGCCTTAATTCAGACGCTGATATCTCCCGTCTTGGCGAACCTCTTCTATTCTGGGGAGTAACAGGCGGATCAGTTGATTCCATGGTTGCAAATTATACTGCATCAGGAAAGAGAAGAAAGAGAGATGATTACACTCCCGGAGGAGTCAATTCCAAAAGGCCTGACAGAGCTGTCATAGCTTATACTAATCTTATAAAAAGATATTTTAAAAATACAAAACCAATTGTTCTGGGAGGCGTTGAAGCCAGCCTCCGCTGTATTGCACATTACGATGCGTGGTCACGATCCATAAGACGTTCAATACTGTTTGATGCAAAAGCCGACTATATAGTCTACGGCATGGGAGACAGATCTGTCAGAGAACTTGCTGAGGATCTTTCACACGGAGGGAACGGGCATTCTGTCAGGGGAGTATGCTACATCTCCTCTGAACCTGAAGAAGATTTCATAGAGCTTCCGGATTACCAAACCGTTAAACAGGATAATCATGCATTTATTGAGATGTTCCGCGGGTTCTATGATAATAATGATCCTGTAAGCGGCAGAGGCCTGATGCAGAAGCAGGATACAAGGTATCTTATTCATAATCCTCCTGCAGAGTATCTTTCTCAGAAAGAACTTGATGATGTTTATAATATGGATTTTGAACTGGACGTGCATCCTGTTCATAGAAAAGAGGGGGAAGTCAGAGCTCTTGAAACAATCCGTTTCTCTATTACCAGCCACAGAGGATGCTACGGCGAGTGCAATTTCTGCTCAATAGCAGTTCATCAGGGGAGAAGAGTAAGATGGAGGTCAATTGACTCAATTGTAAAAGAAGCCGAAAAATTTACAAAGCATCCTGCATTTAAAGGTATTATAAGTGATGTGGGAGGCCCTACTGCAAATATGTACGGGTTTGAATGTTCAGTCAAAGAAAAAGCAGGGCCGTGCAGGGACAGGAGATGTCTCTATCCTGAAGTATGTGAACTGCTTGTGCCCAGCCATAAGGGCCAGATTGAAATTTTAAAAAGAATATCCCGTATCCCGGGAGTCCGCAAGGTATTTGTAGCTTCGGGAATCCGTCATGATATTATACTTGAAGATCAAAGGTACGGAGATCCCTATCTTAAGGAAGTTGTTTTTAACCATACTTCCGGCCAGTTAAAAATAGCTCCTGAGCATACTGAGCAAGAGGTGCTTGATGTAATGGGCAAACCCGGAACAGATAAATTGCTTAAATTCAGGGAGAAATTTTTCAAGTACACAAAAGCTGCGGGCAAAAAGCAGTTTTTAACCTACTATTTTATTGCAGCTCATCCCGGATCAACAAAAAAACACATGGAGAATCTGAAGTCATTTACAGATAAATATCTTAAGATTGTGCCGGAGCAGGTACAGATTTTTACACCTCTTCCTCTGACATGGTCAAGCATTATGTATGCAACAGGAATTAACCCTTTTACAATGCAGCCGATATTTGTAGAAAGGGACAAAGGTAAAAAAGAGATTCAGAAGAGTATAATTACAGGCAGCAAAAAGAAAAACAGCGCTTACCGGAAATATCCGAACAGGAGAAGCCGCAGATAACGCATAAGAAGAATGTATGAAAAATATAAAAACAGATAAAAAATATCTTGATCCTTTGGTAGTTTCGCGCATCTCAAGGCTTGATCTTATTGCAAGGCTTGTTGTAGAGGGATTTATAACAGGCCTTCATAAAAGCCCTTATCACGGCTTTTCAGTTGAGTTCTCTGAATACCGCCCTTACATGACAGGTGATTCCATAAAAAACATTGACTGGAAAGTGCTCGGACGTACGGAAAGGTTTTATGTTAAGCAATTTCAGGAAGAAACGAATTTAAGGGCTCATATTCTGATAGATGCGTCAAATTCCATGACATTCGGATCATCCGGAATAACAAAGCTTGCATATGCAAAGTATCTTGCAGCAGCTCTCAGTTACATGCTGTTAAAGCAGAGAGATGCTGTGGGCCTTGCTGCATTTGACAGTACTATTCGTTCCTACCTGCCTCCGCGTTCTGTTATGAGCTATCTTAATGTAATGCTTTCCGAAATTGATCATTTACAGGGAGGTAATGATACTTCAATTGCTAATACTTTTCATGAACTCGCTGAAAGAATAAAGCGCAGGGGCCTGATTATAATTCTTTCAGACCTTCTCGATAATCAGGATGAAGTGCTGAAGGCATTAAAACATTTCCGCCATAGAAAGCATGAAGTAATTGTTTTTCATATACTCGACAAGAGAGAAACGGATTTGAATTTTTCAGGTAATGTCCTGCTTGAGGATTCAGAAACAGGGGATTCAATTCCGGTTGAAACGTTGTACGTAAAGAATTCGTATAAGAGCAGGATGAAAGAATTTATTGACAGGTACAGAAGAGAGTGCAGATTGCATCACATTGATTATTTGATGATTAATACAGAAGAAAATTTTGCTACAGCTTTAACAAAGTATCTTGTTAAAAGAAAAATGATTGGAGCCTGACAGAAGTGAAATTTTTTATTATCTGGATATTTATTATTCTTGGGATTACACTATCTTTTCTTCTCCTTATATGGAAAAAAGACGGCAGAAATTCAGTGTTCAGGCTTAAACTTACTGCATTGTTTATTATGTTTGTTGTTGTTCCAACAGTGCCGCTGGCATTCTTTTCTGCAAACCTGCTTACTCACAGCGTAAACATGCTTTTGCTCCCTGGTATGAGTGATGTACTTTCAAAATCCGTTGATACTATACGAAGGCAGGCTGAAGAGAGAGGCAGTAATTTTTTAACTGATTTTACTCCTGTTCAGTGGTCTGAATTTCTGCTTAATCAGCACAAAATCGACGGGGCAATATCCTGTAAATTTAAAAAAGGTGTAATATCAAAGGAGTTGTCAATAAAAGCGTCTGAAATCAATCTCCCTGATTCCGTACTTACCGGTTTTATTAAAAGGCCGGATAAATTAGTACCAGGACAGGCTGTAAGCAGGCTTTTTGATTACAAGGGCGCTTCTTGTCTTATAATGGCAATTATGCATGAAGATTCTTCCCTATCTGAAATCTATTATACAGTACCGCCCTATATGGTTGAAACCAAAAATAAAATAAGCCGTGCCATTGAGATACAGAGTACTCTCTC
Organism: bacterium; assembly: GCA_021158245.1. Classification (NCBI taxonomy): domain Bacteria; species bacterium. The sequence goes on from JAGGVB010000146.1 coordinate 3,547, forward strand.
AATACTCAAGAATTCCATCATTGAAAAAAATATAATCTGGAGTATAGCAGTTATATTTATAGGATTGCTGATATTTTTATCATTCTATTTTGCGAAAAAACTGGCAACTCAGATTGACAGGCCAGTACGCAAACTTGTTTCAGGAATGGAAAAAGCCAGAAGGGGAGACCTCTTTACTTATGTTAATATAAACAGCCGTGATGAGTTTAAATTTCTTGGAGATTCTTTTAATAATATGATTGAAGATTTAAAAATAAGCCGCGAAAAGCTGGCTGCAGCAGAAAGGATAGCAGCATGGCGCCAGGCTGCAAGGGCAATCTCCCATGAGATTAAGAACAGCCTCACTCCCATATCTCTTTCTCTGCGAAGGATCAGAAATTATTGCAAAGAAAACAATCTTCCGGAAAATGTGAGAGAGAGTATCTCTACTGTTGAGGAAGAACTGAATGCACTTGAGGCTATGGCATCGGAATTTTCTGAATTCGCACGTATGCC
>JAGGVB010000147.1 GCA_021158245.1 bacterium
GAAAAACAGCAATTAGGCCGAAAAGCATATCTATCTTCATTATAGTACTGACTCTGGCAAAATTTTCTTTTGTCATATCCCTGTTTAAAGAAAGCATTATATAAACAAGAACAAGGTCAACACTCAAGATTACTGCAATCAAATATGGTAATTTAAAGATTCCAAAGAAATATACTGAAATTGTGAATGCTATGAGAACAAATATTACAATTTGAGAGGTTTTTATTGCCTTTCTGATTCCGTATCTTATTGGAATAGTATCAGCACCTAAAGATTTGTCTCCCTCAACGTCCTCACAATCTTTAACTATCTCTCTCGCAAAATGGAAAAAAAATGCAAAGCCTCCCACAACAATTGACTTCAGATAATTTCCCGCAACAACTCCTCCGTATACAAAAGCCATACCTGAAATAAAAGCAACTGTAATATTTCCCCACAAAGCCATTACTTTCAACTTGTAGCTGTAAAAGAAAAGAGAGATTGCGGCAAGAGAGCTGATAACAAAAGCCGTAAAACTTATCAGGCTTCCGATAATAATGCCTGAGGAAAAAAGGACAATAGAGAAAATAAGAGCTTTCCGGAGTGATATAAACCCTGCAGGCAGCGGGCGAAATGGCTTGTTGATTCTGTCTATTTCCACATCAAAATAGTCGTTAATTACATTGCCGCCTGCACCTATAAGCGATCCGGAAAGAGCCGCAGTAAAAAGAACAGCGATGCTGTCAACTCTTCCTGTTACAAATCCTCCTGCAAGTATTGACAAAAAGGAGATGACAATATTTACCGGCCTTGTTAAAATTATGTATGCTTTGATCTTCATATCTATAAAAGATAAAATAATTTGTGTAAAAGTGCAATATACAAATTCAGAATAAACTAATCAGCAATATTTTTTTGCCGATATCCTGGAATCTCCGCGCTGCAGTACGAAAAGGAGAATAGGGATATAAGGTTATAAAGGAATAAATACATAGTAATTAATCTTTCCCCTATATCCATATCCCTCTATTCCCATCCTTAAAACATATTTATCACACGGATATGAATTCTTCCTTCGGAAAGAGGCTTTCCATAGGCAAGCCCATAATCAATCCCCATTATTCCGAGAGGGGTCTCGATTCGCATACCTGCACCGTATCCGATTTTAAAATTCCTTGTAATCTCTCCGGTTTTCTCTCTTCTCTGATACATACCTGAATCAGTAAAAATGAAGATTCTTGATATGTGTCCTGTTACTAATCTGTATTCAAAATTCATCCATGCAGCTGTTGTACCGTTAAAGCTGTCCTCATCATACCCTCTAAGCGTTGCAGCGCCGCCGAATCTGATCTGATCGCTTAAAGGTACATACTCTTTCCCGAAATTATTTTCTCTGCCGTGCAGCCCGAGATAAGCGACATGATTTCTAAAAATATTGAAAACAATTTCGACATCTGCGGAAAATTTTCTGTAAGAAGAAATTTTCCCTATTTCAGAAGTATCCGCAAGAAAATCCGGGCCTGAAATCTTTTTTCTGCCTGATGTTACAAAAGTCGAATATCTTACTCCGTGTAAAGGATTCGGGGGATAATCAAGAGTGTTGTACTCAAGCCCTGCAGAAAGAAACAGAGAATTGCTCTGAGGAATATTCTGAAAAATCACACCGACTGAATCAGGGAACACATCTCTTGTGCCTCCCTTTACTGATAGGGAAAAAGTATTTGATGGAAAGTAGCGTGTTGTAAACTCCCACTTTCTCTCAATATAGGTTGAGTCACGAACCTGCTGATTAAAGCCAATGCCGCAACTCACCGGCAGGCCCAGTACCCATGGCTCTTCAAATCCGAAATTCATTACCTGCGAAAGCTTATCCTTCTTCTCCCAAAGCACATCTATAAACCGTCCGGTACCAAGAAAATTTTTAAAAGTAAACTGCAGCCGCCCTGTTACATACCCGGGTTCCCTGTCATTATCAGAAGGATGATACCCGAGCACTCCGTCAATAGTGCTTGTTTTTCCCTCCTTAACCCTCCACAAAATCTCCGCACTGTCCTGCACAAAAAATATGACTGGTTCGTCTACAGATTTAAAAAAACCTAGCCTGATAAGGTTGTTACGTGCTTTCTTAAGCATATCTTTATTGAAAATTGTTCCCTCTTTAATTCTGGCCTCTCTTTTAATTACAGAAATTTTTGTAAGGTTATTGCCTTTGGCCCTTTGACAACTGAACACAATCCTGTTTCCCGGTATAAGTGTAAGTACAATGTTGACTGCAAATTTCTTTTTTGAATTAATAAAGGAAACTTTTGATACCTCAACCTGAGAGAGCGGATAACCAATTCTGCCCAGGCCTTTTAGAATTTTATTAATTTTCGAGATAATCAATTTTTCGGAAAAATACTGCCCCTTCAGTTCCGTAAATGTGCTGCTGAATTGTGAAAAAATTCTGTTATCAGGGACAGATAAAAACATTTTACCGAACACTGCTCTTTTGCCCTCTTTTACATGGATTACAGCAGACGGCCTTTTTCCATTAACAATCTCAAGAGAGTCAATTCTAAACTGGAAAAAACCGTTTTTAAAATAAATGGCTCTTATCTCTTTTTTAACTGCATCAATCGAATCCGGCAGAATTAGAGGCTGTATATTCTTCTGCATAAAAGCAATTATCTTTTCAGCCTTCAGCTTGTCAGTTCCGATTATACGGATATTATCTTCCTTGTTCTGTGCAAAAACCGTGATGCAGAGGGACAGAAATAAGAGTGCTGAATTTTTAAAAATATTTATCTTCATATCAGAAAAATGCCCTCACTTCCACCTGCCCTGTCTGATATGCTTTTTTCCTCCACGGCTCGCTTCTTCCCCTGTAATTAAATGTTGCCTGCATGTGGTTTGACAGCTTATATGTAAAAAGTACTCTCCATCTCAGAGTAATACCGGGCTGATCACCTCCGAACATCTCATAAGGAAGGCCCCTGTCTGCGGGTTCGGATGTAATCCTTCCCGCTTCAAATTCCGCACGAATATGGCCTTTTTTCTGCATTGAATATGAAATCCTCGGTGTGGCAAATATTGAAAAAGCTTTTGTTACAGGGAAAGGGGTTCTGTCTTCAGCCTTTGAAACTCTGATTTTTACTGCAAATTCAATTTTCTGCCTCGGCCTGTAGGAAACCTCCCCTGTCATGCTGGAACGTACAATATTTCTATCTTTTATTGAACCTGTAGTAAAATCCTTTTTATCTTTTTTTAAAGAATATTCCAGAAGGAACCCTCCATTGGATATAAATCCTCCTTTAAGACGTATACTGTTCTCTTTACTGCTGTTTATATAATGCTGCCCTGCAAGACGGTTATTCTCGGATTCATTCTTTCTGAACCTGAACCGTAAGATTGTGAATTTTCCGGGCAGTCTGTATTCAATATCATGCTGCTGCGAAAAAGAACCTGAAACAGTAAGAGTATCTGATCCCCATTTTGGAGACAGTGCAAGCCTGTTGACATTGACAAAATCTCTGCTCTTGTCGCTTCGTTCCACTCTGAATCTTGACCGAGTTGTAGCTGAACACAATAAGTTTAATATTCCGCGTGGATGTTTCCATATCTTTTTTAAATTCCAGAACATATCAGCGCCGGCCAGGACGCGGTTCACAGGCACAAACACTCCTGTCTGTATTGTTCTGAAAATAACATCTCCGTCCGGATCAGGCACAAACTCATTAGTGTTCTCATCAAATCTGTAATTTCCCAACCCCTCGCCTACCTTTATTGTATCTCTGACCATCTCTGAAACACTTGTGGATGTAAACTTGTAATTAACAGAACTTCTCACGAATCCTCGCACAGGAGCATACCGCATCTTAAAATCAGCAAGATCGGATTTCTGATCAGTCAGACTCTTTTCAAAATAGTCTCTGAATCTGTGTGTATAAAGGATAGAAGCGGATAAAGCCCTTGCCGGATTTAAACTCATCCTGGCCTGATCCGTATTAGCTATGGAATTTCTGTTTAAAATATTCCCTGAATAAATTCTGTCATCTCTTACTTTTTTCCTTATTTCAAAGGATATAAAACGCTTTTTGATTCCAAATTTTCCGGCCCATTGATCAAAGCGAAAACCTGTTGATACAGTATCTGAAATATCTTTTCTCTTGTGTTCTCCTGTGTAAAAGACTCCGGGTGCAATTCCCCATTTGTCCCAGTCTATTGAAGCAGATTCTCTTACCCAGAAACCATTTCCGGAATTCTCCGATGTATTGATCTGCTCTCTCTGATATTGAACAGTAGGCATATTCTTCTTGTTAAAACTTGCTGAGATGAATCTTCTTTCCGAAAATATAGAATCTCGTTCCATAGATCCGAATTCCCCTTTTATTGTCATAGGAGCAAAGGGTTTGTATGAATACTTTAGCTCCTTTATCTCTTCACCGGATGCACTGCCCTCTTCTGTTCCCCACAACCTGCCGTGTTCAATTTCACTCATTCTCCCGAGGGGGGAAAATCGAGGGCCTGTATTCTTTAATGAACCGCTCAGCCCGAATCTTCCCAGGCCGATGCCGAATACATTTACACTCTGATCTTCAAGAGATACAAATGCATTGTAAGCAGCACCTGAATTATCATTATCGTCGAGAGACGAAAAAAGATTTTCATCTCTGCTGCTTACTGCAACCTCTCCGCCGGCATTTAAGCTTTTTGAAATATCTGCATTCAGGGATATATCTGCAACTGTGTGGCTTTTTGCAAAAGGCAGAAAAATAACAGGAAGATATGAACCTTTCCCATCTCCTTCGTAAAGATAAATACCGTATCCCTGAAATGTGTAATCACCTTTTCCGGAACCAACATAGGAGAAGTGCATCGTATAATCTCCCTTCTCCGCCCCCACATAACGGAATACTGCTTTGCCGTTCAGATCTTCTTTTATGTATGAGCCTTTATCCTCTCCGATGTACTTTGCGCCTGAAGCTTCCGCAGAATCTACGTTATCTCCTGCTTTAAACAGAATATCTTTGTACTCATCTGTGATTGAAAAATCAAGGGGTGTATCTTTATCATCGGCTTCCCTTATTAATGATGCTTTCAGCCCGATTCTATTACTGAATAAACCTGCCTCACCTGTTACGCCCAGAATTTCTTTCTGAAAATTTTGTGCAGAATATTCAAAATCAACTGTGATACGTGAATCACTTGTAATCAGTCTGTTACGAGTAAAAATTATCTGCCCGTTTCCATATTCAATTGTATAATCATTATCTTCCCCTCTTGTCATTGATTCCCCATTAACCCACACCTTTTCTGTTCCTGCAAGTACTATAATCTGGCGTTCACCCTTTACTCCTGTAAGCTGATACGGCCCCTGATTTCCCTCCTGCCCCATAAAATGATTTGTTGTAAATACACCGCGTGAAGCTGCTGCAAAAAAAGTTACACTGCCGTTTTTAAGTTTAACACTTCCGACAGCTCCGCTCAATTTTCTTGAATATAATGCAAACATTGTTGATGGAGAATTAAAAACATAATCCCCAAAAGTTGCATTAAATCTGCTTGTTTTGATTGTTATAAATACCTTGTCAATTTCATGCAGGGTTTGTGTGTTCCCTTCAGGCTGAATCGGTGTATTCTGATCTGTGAGTGATGCAATTATTTCCACTCCTTTCATTATCTTTCCTGATAACTGAAGCCTCAAACCGGATTGAAGCCTCATTCCGGTATTTGTGCCTATCTCTATTCCGCGGAATATTGATCCCGAGCGTCTCAATCCTGCTCCGTATTCAGCGTTAGGCTCCTTCTTCTGATCAGCATTTTTGGAGATATACCCTGGAGTTCCGGTTTTCTCCTTTGTTGTGTCAGCATTCTGCCATAATTTATAAACTGTCTTCATCCTTAAAGGGAAATACCAGTAATCTATCATAACGACTTTACCTGAATCAGGTGCTGTGCGAAACTGAACAGACCCTTTTACTTCTCTTATTCTAAGCATTTTTTGTACATCAATCAGAGCAGAATCAACAAATACCGTTACTGAACCCGGAATAATGTAAGATCTGCTTAAAACAAAAATACTCTTTTTGCCGTCAGCAACAAATGACTCGTTTTTATGGAGAGAAGGAGAAAGTCCGGATACAGTCTGTCCGAATACATTAAATGCAATGCACAATATATAAAAAGCTGTCAGAAAAATCTTTTTCAACATAAATACATTCTCACCATGTGCATGTAAACACATCTATTGAAGAACGGCCGGAATCGAGAACAAATAATAAATCATTCCAAAAAGCAACATCAGATAGTTTGTTAAATTTTAAAGCGGTAAAATCAGAAAGAGTAAATTCTTTAAGCAATTTCCCGTCTGAAGTAAAAATAAAAACCCTATTTAAAGTTTTATCTGCAACTGCAATCTCCCTGAAATTCAGCTCTGCAATGCCGGCAGGATTCTTCAGAATACCATTTCCAATGTCAAAAAGAAAGTTGCCATGCACATCAAAAACTCTGATATACCCCAGGTCTTTATCTGAAATATACACTCTCCCTTTATCAGATACAAGAACGCAGCAGGGACTTTCAAGCCGGCCTTCACCTGCAGAAAAACCTCCGAATTCGATTTGCGGATTCCCCATAACATCAAATTTAAGAATCCTCCTGTTTTCACCGTCAACACAGAAGAGCTCTCCCTGAGAAGATATATCAACACCAAGAGGAAATCCGAAATAGAAATTTTCATCCCACTGGTCATTCGGAGAAAGCACTGAAATATAGTTAAGGTCTTTGTCGAACCTCTCTATGCGGTTATTGAAATAATCCGCCACAAAAACATCAAGTCCGTTTCGGCCGCAGATAGAGACAGGAGAATCGAATTGTCCGGCGCCCCAACCGAATCCGCCATGCTTTCTTATACATAATCCGCTGCTGTTTAATTTTACAATTCTGTTATTGCCCGTATCAGCAATGTAAACAGAGCCGTCAGGCCCTGTTGAAATACTCATTGCATTTTTTATATCAAGATCTGATATAGTTTTACTCCATGTAACTCGATATTTTATTTCAGGCATCTGAGCATCTGTCTGGGAAAAACCCTTATTAATGTTAATTGTCAGTAAAATAATTACAAAAAAGGCAACTGACTTCTTCCGTACATTAACTAAATGAAAAGTATCCACGATTACTCCTGCGGTTATGCAAATCATTGAAGAATCACCAATTATGAAATTAACTCTAAATGAGCTTTTTGTCAACAACAAAACACATATAAAAAATAACAGGTAATTTTTCAGTATGCTCAGTATGCTCAGAAATTTTTTCCCTTGACATAATTGTTAAACTTTCATACATTACAAAAGGGTGGATACAAAGTTTTTTCAGATGACTTCTTCATGCTGGTTGCCCGTTAATTATTTCTACATATAGTGTTTTCTTGAAGACTTGTACTCGCTGCTTTAAGTTGAACCATGGGAGAACTGGAATAATAAACTAACTAATTATCTAAGTAATAAAACCCGATTCTGAATTAATTATTAATACTCTTTTGAACTTCATTTCCGATTCTTCATGGTTAGTGTACTTTAAACACTATTTACCGATTGAAAAAGAAATGAAAACAAAAAAAGATCATAAGCAAACAGAAGATAATGAATGGAAAGATATTTTTGAGGCAATCGGGCACTCCGCGATAATTCTTGATACTGAGCACAACATCCTTGAGGTAAATAATGCTACTGTTAAGCTCACAGGCCTTTCGAAAAAGCAACTAAAGGGCAAAAAATGCTACAAAATTTTCCACAAATCAAATAAAGCTGCTGATGGCTGCCCCCTTGAAAAAGTAAAAATCAATCAGCGCTTTGAATCAGATCAAATGGAAATAGAACTGCTTAACGGTTTTTTTCTTGTATCATGCACTCCTATCTTTGATAAAAATCATAAATTAGTAAAAATTATTCACATTGCCACAGATGTAACTGAGCGCAAGCATGCGGCAGAAGCTCTTGGATTAAGTGAAAAACGTTATAAAGTACTTTTTGAGAATGCGGGTACCTCTCTGTGTACTTTTGACGGAGATGGTACTATATTAATGTGCAACACAAAATTCTCCGCACTTTTCAATATCCCCATAAAAGATATCGAAGGCAAAATAAAATTAACTAAACTGATCTCAACAGAAAACAATAAATTGTTGCAAATAAATGATCTTAATCCCAGTGGTTATGAAATTAAATACACAGATAAATCCGGTAATAAAAAAGATATCTATCTGCAGATCGGCACAATGCCGGAACGTAATGAGATGATTGCTTCATTAATTGATATTACAAGTTTAAGGGAAGCTGAAAAAAAAGTTTTTTCTCAATTGCAAGAAAAAGAAGTGCTTCTTAAAGAAATCCACCACAGGGTGAAAAATAATCTTCAGATAATCTCAAGCCTCCTTAATCTGCAGTCACATCAGATTGAAAATGCAGATTTCCGCTCTATTTTTGATGACAGCCAGAGCCGTATCAGGTCCATAGCAATTGTGCATGAAGAGCTTTACAAATCAAAGGATATTACAAGTATTGATTTTAAACAATATGTTATTAATTTAACGAACTATCTTATTCACACTTTTGCCAGCGACCTTGATGTAATAAACACATCAATAACTACAAACGATATTCACCTCAGCGTTGACAATACAATCTCATGCGGGCTTATCATTAATGAATTATTTACAAATTCTTTAAAATATGCATTCCCTTCCTCTTTTAAGGGCAATAAAGAATTAAGCCTCTCCATCTCTCTAAGTAAGAAGGGGATATTCACTCTTTCTGTAAAAGATAACGGAATAGGCCTTCCTAAAAATATAAATATTGACAAATCAGAATCATTGGGAATGCGCTTAATTAAAATACTGGCCGAAGATCAATTAAACGGTAAAATTTCAATTTCCGGAGATAAAGGGGCGTGCTTTACAATTACTTTTCCGGGAAAAACTGTTAACATATAATTGGCTGTTATGACGAATCGAGTGGATAATTTCAGGGAATATTAAATAAGCTGATAAAATACTGTATGATGATTTCACAAAAAAGTTTTGCTTTGAATGCCGGCATCTGCTAATTTCCCCCCGGAAAATATTAAAAAGTGAACGCCCGGAATCAAATTCTGTTTGAGTCCCGATTTTACTATGTTTATAATCAAAAAGAAATCGGGACGAGTTTATTTGATTCAGAGAGCTTTTTGACATTTTCAGGAGATTTGCAGCAGCCGGCGTTTTTTGGGCACTTTTTTCTGAAAAAAGTGCCGTACCGAAAGTAATAAGATTCAGACTATCTTTAAACTGAATCAACCCATTTTATTATCATAACCTCTTTTTATATGCAAGACTTGATCATAATTACCCATGCAATTCGACATATACTCACATAATTCCTTGTTTTTTATTGATTTTATTTTTATATTTATATACTTATTTCTTGATAAATGGTGTGCAGTCATGGCTGGATATCTTAAATTCGCCTTTCTATTTTTTACAGGGATTGCTGCAGGTTTTATAAATGTAAACGCGGGCGGCGGTTCATCTCTTACACTGCCTGTTCTTCTTTTTCTCGGGCTTGACGCGTCCGTTGCAAATGGAACAAATCGTATAGGCATAGTCATCCAGACACTTTCATCAGTCTCATCCTTTAAGAAACAAACTTATTCCGATTTTAAAACAAGCCTGAAATTCGCATTATGTACTTTACCCGGTGCAATAGCAGGTGCTCTGATTTCTGTACGCATCAGCGATGAGCTGTTTAAAAAAATTCTCGGGATAATCCTGATAGGCATTATCTTTACCCTCTTCCTTAAACCTGGTTACAGACAAAATATTACAGAAAGCAAGATTAGCAAATCCTGGCTCGTATATCCTCTTCTTGTACTTATCGGATTTTACGGAGGGTTCATACAAGTGGGTGTCGGTTTTCTTTTGATGTCAGCGCTTTATTATACTATCCGAATCTCTCTTGTAAAAGTAAATATGCACAAAGTTTTTATTATTCTGTTCTACACACTTCCTACAATTGCAGTCTTTGCTTTAACACAGAATTTAAATCTTGTTATAGGCCTTGTTCTTGGTTCAGGTATGGCAATCGGCGGCTGGTGGGGTGCACGTTTTGCTGTGAAAAAAGGTGATAAATTCATCCGATGGGTTCTTGCAATTACCATAATTATCATTGTAATAAAACTCCTTTACCCTTTTACAGGATAGAGAATTTTATACATTTTCTTTAAGGAGGTAAAACAGTGGACTCTTTAGCTCTCTCAGTTCAGAAAAAAATCCTTCTTCCGTTAATTTCGCTGCTTCTTCTGATAAACCTTTCAATTGTAAGCGGGCAGGAACAGGCAAAAGCGAAAGATCTCTTTTCATTATCATTGAAAGAACTCATGAATGTGGAAATAACTACTGCAGGTAAAAAACCTGAGAAGGTATCCGAGATTCCTGCAAGTGTTGTTGTTATAAATAGGAAAGACATAGAGCGTTATGGATATCAATCCCTCAGAGAAATAATAGAAAATGTTCCCGGCTTTTATATGATTGACGATTATTTCTGGATCGGCGGATACAACTTCGGAGTAAGGGGATTTTACTCAACCGGTGTTTTTAATGATGTTGTAATTCTTGTTGACGGAGTAAGCCAGAAAGAAGACTACTACGACTCATACAACCTGTCCAAAATCAACATACCTGTTCAGGCAATCGACCGTATTGAGATTGTACGCGGGCCTATGTCAGTTGTGTACGGAAGCGGTGCATTTTTCGGAGCAATAAATATTGTTACGAACCTGCACACATCCGGCAAAAACAAACCTGATTATACTGCTTCCGCAATGTCAGGCTCTAATCAAATGCAGAAACTTTTTCTTCACATGTCAGGAAAAAGCAAGGATATCTCATTTGCTGCAAACGGAAGTATTTATCGTGACCATAGATCAGGAGCAAGAATTGATCAAATGGCGCCATACCCTTTTCCGGACTTTTGGGGAATTACAGATAGAAATGCAGTTGTCCGACAACGGCATAAATCTCAATACTTTAATCTTATGGCAACCTGCAGAGACGTAACAATCAATATCAGCCATACAACCAGCACACAGAATGTAGTAGACGGAGCTCCGGCTCTTCTTGACGGTGATCTTTCCCAAATCGGATCGACTAATATATCTCTCTCCTATTCAGGTAAAATTACAAATAAGCTTTCTTTTATGGGAAGGGTATCTTCCTTCTTCTATTCTCAGATAAATGAGTATGATATGTTTTCCCAATACGGTTCTTCATTGGATAATACATACGGCTATTCCAGCCAAAATACACGAAGCTGGGAAGGAGAAGCAAATTTTTTCTTTCATCCAAATAAAAACATAGATATTACAGCAGGCCTTTTTACCCATGTAACACATTACCTTCAAACAATAATCAACCTGCCTATTGTCAATTATGACAATATTCTTTATGCACTGCCGACGGATAAGAATATCATAACCCGGAGTGCATGGGCACAGGTTACTGCAAGGCTCATTCCCAATCTGAAAACAGTAGCCGGCCTGCGAATTGAGAAATTAAATAATTACGTTCTGTCAATAACAGATTTTCATGACATTACTAATCCCCGATACAAAACCCTTGTTTTTAACAGCGCCAAAGCTTCTCTTATACCGCGCATTGCTTTTATATTTACTCCGTCGCCGTCCTATGCAATTAAACTTATGTACGGCAAAGCAATTAAACAGCCATCCTACGGCCAAAATAATGAAGCATTTAAAATGATGCTCTTTAGAGGTGCTCCCTACAGCCAGCTCTATCCTGCAGAAGTGCAGACTTTGGAATTAAATTTCATTTCAAACGTTACATCATTCCTTAGGTCAAATTTATCAATATTCCGCAATAAACTAAATAATCTTATTAACAGAGAAAATTTCTATAATGAAAATAACGAACTCGAGTGGCGGATAAGCAACAGCGGGAAGATGGAAACTGCGGGAATTGAACTATGCCTTCGCCTTTCACCTGTTTCTATCTGGGATATTAGTACAAGTATTACTTTGCAGCACACATCAAATAAAAAGAACCCTGTAACAAACAGGGCTCCCGGATATGCGCCTAAGGTGCTTGCATACATAAAATCAGGATTAGCACTTTCCCGCGGAGCGTATCTTTCCTTTACCGGAAGGTACATAGGGAAAATGCGTACCTCATGGGATACTGTATCTCAAAGCCGTATAGGCAATGCCATTGATCCTTATTTTATTCTGGATTCCAATTTCCATTTTTCTCCCGGATTCATGAAAAATAATTTCATCTCATGTCATTTTTACAATATTCTAAATAGAACCATCAGGTATCCTGCTACAGGAAACAGTAAATGGGCGACATTCGGGACAATAGGAATGGGCAGGACAATATTCATCACCTTGGGCCATAATTGGTAACATGCTGAATATCAAAAAAAAGTATATTTAAATGCAGAATTACCGGAATAAAAAGCCGTCATCCTGACGGCTGATAAATTACATCCTGTTAAAACTATCAGGTACTCATTGACATTAAAAATTCTTTATTGTTTTTTGTACCTTTCATCTTCCCCTTAAGGAACTCTATTGCTTCTGTCATACTCAAGTTATTCAGCACCTTACGTAAAATCCATACTCTATTAAGCTCGGATTTGGACAAGAGGAGTTCCTCTTTTCTTGTTCCGGATTTATTTATGTCAATTGCAGGGAATATTCTTCTGTCCGAAAGCTCACGGTTAAGCTGAATTTCCATATTACCAGTACCTTTAAATTCCTCAAAAATAACTTCATCCATTCTGCTTCCTGTATCAATCAAGGCCGTAGCAATTATAGTAAGGCTTCCGCCTTCTTCAACATTACGTGCAGCACCGAAAAATCTCTTGGGCTTATGCAAAGCATTGGAATCAACGCCTCCGGAAAGTATCTTGCCTGAATGCGGCACTACAACATTATGCGCACGTGCAAGCCTGGTAATCGAATCAAGAAGGATAACTACATCATGTCCGTATTCAACCAGCCTCTTGGATTTTTCCAAAACCATCTCTGCAACCTGAACATGCCTTTCAGCAGGTTCGTCAAAAGTTGAACTGATAACCTCCGCATCAACAGAACGCTGCATATCAGTAACCTCTTCAGGCCTTTCATCTATAAGAAGAACAATCAATTTTATATCAGGATGGTTCTTCTTAATTGCATTTGCAATCTTCTGCAGAATTATTGTTTTACCTGTTCTCGGCTGAGCAACTATTAATCCACGCTGCCCCATACCTATTGGAGTAAGCATGTTCATTATTCTTGTAGTATAATCACGGGCATCATTTTCAAGATTAACCCGTTCTGTAGGATAAAGCGGGGTAAGGTTGTCAAAGAGAATCTTTGTCTTTGCAATTTCCGGATTTTCGTAATTTACAGCCTCTACTTTAATAAGAGCAAAAAATCTCTCATTATCTTTTGGCGGCCGGATCTGTCCTGAAACAATGTCTCCTGTCCTCAAACTAAATCTTTTAATCTGTGACGGCGATACATAGATATCATCTGGGCCAGGTAGATAGTTAGTATCTGCTGACCTTAAAAAACCGTATCCATCCGGCAGAATCTGCAGTACTCCTTCTGAAAAAATATTTCCGTCCTTTTGTGTCTGTGCTTCCAAAATGGAAAAGATCATCGCCTGCTTTTTCAATCCGGAGTAACCTGGGATGTTAAGCTCTTTTGCAAGATCAGTCAATTCGGAAATCTTCATGTTCTTCAATTCTGTAATATTCATTGTCATAAATCATCACTCCAATAAAATCCAAGTCTTAAAAGCACTCAATAAACGTGCTTCCATTCATTTAATAGTAATTATTTTGATAACACATATAGGACTGGTAGACATGCCGCTTGCACGAAAGCGGAAAGGATGTTGGACTTTCTGCCTACGCCTGTTGTTCCCTTTGATGCAATTATAAAAGAAGAACTATATTGTTATGTGTAAATTTATACATTTTTATGTTTTTGTCAAGCATTTTATGATTTTTTTCCATTAAAACCATATTCTTGACAAATGCATTTAATTTCACTATCTTTGAATAATTTAATTAAACAGAGGATTTTTTGCCATGCCTGAAAGATTTCTAAACGTTTACCTTGATTATGCTGCAACAACGCCTGTAGACAAAAGAGTACTATATGCAATGAATCCTTTTTTTACTGAGGTATTCGGGAATCCATCTTCTACTCACTCCTTTGGCAGAAAAGCGAGAGAAAGGGTTGAAAAAGCCCGCAAACAAGTCGCATATATTATAAATGCAGACCCTCATGAAATTATTTTCACAAGCGGCGGGACAGAATCAGATAACACTGCAATTAAAAGCACTGCTTTTAAATTAAAAAGCAGGGGCAATCACATAATTACTACATCAATTGAGCACCATGCTGTGCTTCATACATGTGCGTTCCTGGAGCGGAATGGTTACAAGATTACTTACCTCCCTGTTGATGAATACGGATTAATTGATCCAGGTACTCTTGAGAAATCAATTACTGATAAAACCATACTTATTTCCGTTATGCACGCTAACAATGAAACAGGCACAATTCAGCCTATTCAGGAAGTCAGCAGCATAGCAAAAAAGCATAACATTCTTTTTCATGTTGACGCAGTGCAGACTTACGGCCATCTTAAAATTGATGTAAAAGCCATGGGTATTGATCTTTTATCACTATCCGCACATAAGCTCTACGGGCCCAAAGGAGTCGGAGCTCTTTATATCAGAGAAGGAATACCTTTCGAACCGTTTATGCACGGAGGTGCACAGGAAGATAAAAGACGGGCCACTACAGTAAATGCTGCAGGTATTGCAGGATTGGGAACAGCAGCAGCCCTGGCTTTGGAAGAGTCAGAACAGGAAAATATACGAATCACTACTTTACGGGACGAACTTCTTGAAAAGATTTTTTCTTCAATTGACAGAGTAAAACTTAACGGGCACAGGGAAAAACGCCTTCCGAATAATATAAACATTTCAATAGAAGGTGTCGAAGGCGAATCTCTTTTGATGGCTCTTGACGACAGAGGTATAGGTGCTTCCAGCGGCTCTGCATGCAGCGCAGGTTCAGGAAGCCCCTCACATGTATTAAAAGCCATGGGCCTTTCTACTGAAGCGATCAGCGGAAGCCTTCGGCTTACTCTCGGACGTTTCACAACTAAAGAAGAGATAGATTATTGTGCTGATGTTTTAAAAGAAGTTGTGGACAAACTGCGTAAATTGTCATCCTTTTAAATTTAAGGGCCATAATGAAAAATTCCCAAATAGTTGCTGAAATAAACCGGTTAAAAAAAGAACATGATGCTGTAATTCTTGCGCATAACTACCAGATACCTGAAGTGCAGGAAATAGCAGACTTTTTAGGAGATTCTCTGGACCTTTCAAAAAAGGCAGCCAAAGATTCTCACTCTACAATTATTTTTTGCGGTGTTAAATTCATGGCTGAAACAGCAAAAATTCTTTCACCTCAAAAAAAAGTATTTATCCCGCGTCTTGAAGCTGGATGCCCCATGGCAGACATGGCAGACACTGATTCTATCCGGGAGATGAAAGAGAAACACCCTCTTGCAAAGGTTGTCACATATGTAAACTCAACAGCCGAGGTCAAGGCTTTAAGCGATGTATGCTGCACATCGGCAAACAGTATCAACGTTGTTAACAATATTGATGCTGATGAGATAATTTTTGCTCCGGATAAAAATCTTGGTGCATATACACAGCGCTTTTCAGATAAAAAAATTATTCTCTGGGATGGATTTTGTTACGTACATACACAATTCACTCCAGATGAAGTTGAGAATGCTAAAAAAAAATATCCTGAGGCTGTTGTAATGGTCCATCCGGAATGCAGCCCTGAAGTAATTGATAAAAGCGACAAAGTTTTTTCCACAAGCGGCATGATAAAGTTTGCAGAAGAATCCGAAAATAAAATATTTATCGTGGGTACGGAAGAGGGTTTGATTCACAGGCTGCAGAGAGAAAATCCGGATAAAACCTTCCTCTCTCTCGGCAGTGCAAAAGCATGTTCCGGAATGAAATCGATACGCTTGATCGATGTTTACAACTCTCTTCGTGAAGGACAGTATGTCGTTGAAGTAGATTCGGACATTATGGATAAGGCTCGTACTGCTCTTGAAAAGATGATTGACTATGTATAAGAAAAAAATCGCAGTAGCAATGAGCGGCGGTGTCGATTCATCTGTTGCAGCCGCTTTCTTAAAAAAGAAAGGATTTGATTTAATTGGCATTACAATGACTCTAGGGCACAACAATAAGAGTGATATCGAAGATGCCAGGCATGTTGCATCAATTCTTGGAATCCCCCATCATGTTGTTTCTCTAAAGGAAGAATTCAGCAAAACTGTTATATCATATTTTATTGAAGAGTACCACAGGGGGCGTACACCGAATCCATGTGCAAAATGCAACCCGGCTATAAAGTTCGGAGCTCTGTTTGACAAAGCAGAAGAACTCGGTGCAGATTATATTGCAACAGGCCATTATGCAGTAATAAACTATTCTGAATCTGATAAAAGATACATTTTACAAAGGGGTAAGGAAAAAGGAAAAGATCAATCATATTTTCTATCCCGTCTGTCTCAGGAAGCTCTTTCCAGAATACTCTTTCCTATCGGCACTTATACTAAGGAGAAGATTCGTTCCCTTGCTGACAAATTCGGCCTTCCTGTTGCAGAAAAAAAAGGCAGCCAGGAAGTTTGTTTTATCATAAATGAATCAGTCTCAGACTTTATTAAAAAAACAAGCAGCCGCGATCTGAAACCCGGGAAAATACTTGATACGGAAGGTAACATTCTCGGTATGCATAATGGAATTGAATCATTTACTATCGGACAGCGTAAAGGCCTCGGCATTGCATTGGGCAGGCCCGTCTATGTTACAGGCATAGACGCTGAAACAGGTTCGGTTTATATCGGTGACAATGATGATCTTTATAAAAAAGGCTTCATCGGTACGAATCCTAACTGGATTGCAATTCCAGGGCTTACAAAACCTTTAAGAGTAGAAACCAGAATCAGATACATGCACAAACCCCGGATTTCAACTTTAATGCCTGCGGAAAACGGAAGTATTATTGTTGAATTTGATAAAACGCAGAGAGCTATTACACCAGGACAGCTTGGAGTATTTTATGATAAAGATACTGTAATAGGCTCTGCATGGATTGATACAGTGTTACAATAAAAATTAAAGGATCTGTTAATGAGGAAATCAATACCTGTTGTTTTAATTCTAATCATACTGTTTACAGTACTTGCCATATGTAATAAAAAGGATGGTACAAACATCGATGATCAGTTAAAATCCGGAATCGAATGGATAACAAACATTGATTCCGCTCTTGTGATTGCCGCACAGGAAAACAAACCGATAATGATTGATTTCACGGCAACATGGTGCCCTCCATGCAGAAGAATGGAAGATTCAACTTTTTCCGACGCCAGAGTTATTGATAAATTCAAATCATTTATTACTGTACGAATTGATGTTGACAAACAACAGGACGTTGCAATTAAATACAACAGTAACGCAAATAAATACGGCGGTATTGGAATACCTAACTATCTGTTTTTGGATAAAGAGGGCAAAGAATTAAAACATCCCATCGGATTCCGTGCTCCAAAAGCATTTCTTGCAGTAATGGATTCCGCTCTGACTATTTATTCGAATAAAGAATAAAAACAGCTGAAAGAATATTTGGTTAATTGTAAAAAAAAAATAAATTGCGAAATACTAAAAGCATTTGGTTCTTTCGGAAAAGAGTTGTAAACTTTAAATATTCAGATAACAAGATTAACATGAATAGACTTTTTATTTATCAGTTAATGAAATTAAGTAAATACAACAAATTCAGGATATTGTAAAATGAGCGGATATAATATACAAAATTTGTTTTTTTAATCCGGCATCTGAAAATTTCCGCCCGGAAATGCGATTGAGTATGCGTTAAGAAAGTCCGGCTGTCTGAACCCGATTTTCTTTATTAAAAATATAATAGTAAGAATCGGGAGAGTTCCGGACTTTTAGCAGACGAATGAGCATTTCAGGAGATTTTCAGCAGCCGGTGTTTTTTGGGTACTTTTTTCTAAAAAAAGTGCCGTACCGTAATTCAAACAAAATCAAGGAATTAAACTTAAGACAAAGAACTATACATTGATACCTGACACAAAAATCAAAACTAATAAAGAAAAGAAATAGTTCAGGCCGTTCCCTGTAGTAATATAATAAAACTGAAAAATAAAAACATAGTTCTTAAATGTATTTCGAATAATCTGTTCTGACAAATGATCGCACACTTCCAAATAGAACACGGAAGAACCAAACATTAAAATTATATTTATTTGGAGTAACCAATGATTGAAAATGAGAAAATAACAGTCCCGAAAATTATAAATATGAAGCAGAAAGGCAATAAAATAGTATGCCTCACAGCATACGACTGGACTTTTGCAACGATTCTTGATAAATCCGGAATTGATATCATTCTGGTTGGCGATTCAGGTGGAATGGTTTCAGCCGGTTATGAAACAACCCTGCCTGTAACTATGAATGAGATGCTTCTCTATACGAAGTCAGTTGTGCGCGGTGTGAAGCAGGCTCTTGTTGTTGCAGACATGCCATTTCTTTCATATCAGGCTGACATTAGTGAAGCAGTGAGAAACAGCGGAATGTTCTTAAAAGAGGCTGGTGCTGATGCTGTCAAACTTGAAGGTGGAGAATACATTGCAGAAACAGTAAACCGTATTGTACAGTGCGGAATACCTGTTATGGGACATCTGGGGCTTACTCCTCAATCAATCAGGAGTTTTGGAGGCTACAGCCTGCGCGGTTCTGAAAAAAAAGAGGCTGAAAAAATGATGCGTGATGCTGTTATTCTGGAACAAGCCGGAGTTTTCGCCATAGTTTTGGAAAAAATTCCATCGGATCTTGCACGACAAATAACAGAATCTGTTGCCATTCCGACAATCGGAATCGGAGCTGGACCGCATTGTGACGGGCAAATTCTTGTTACGCATGACCTTTTAGGCCTCTTTGAATCTTTCAGGCCTAAATTTGTACGCCGGTATGCAAATCTCGCAGATACTATAGAATCAGCTGTCTCAGATTATAGTAAAGATGTTAAATCAGGTAAATTCCCGAATAAAAAGGAGAGTTTTTAAAGTGGAGCAGTCTCTCTATTTCTTTCTTGCAGGATTGGCTGTTTTCGGAATAAAAATAGTTCTTCCTAAAAATACTAAAGAATGGATTCGGGTTCTTGCCTTTCTTATGCTGCCATCTATTATGCTTTTAATTATGAGCAGCTTTTTCGGCCCACTTGTACCGGAGCATGTAAACTTTCCGAAACAGGGAATTGTTCTTTTTCTTTCCGGACTCTTTGCCGGGCTTGTGCTGTACCTTGCAGACAGAACAGAATTTATATTCAGGCCAGGAATAAAATACTTTGCTACATTTTTTCTCGGCTTTATTATTTCAGGTATTTCATTCGGGATAAGCAGCCTTTTTTGCTCAATTTACAACTTTCCTCAGGAGCCGACACAGCTGATTGGTGCAAGAATAATATATTTCCTTTTGTCCGGATTTCTTATTGTATTCGGATTTACATTTCCCTCAAGGTTTTTCAGAAAAAAATAGAGTACAGGCTCAGA